>JAFGTX010000221.1 GCA_016938815.1 Clostridia bacterium
CAAGGTGCCGCCATGGCTTCAGGCATATCCATTATAGTCGGTTTCCTCTCTATGCATGGCTACTTGCAATTCAAGGCGACAATTTTCCACCTCAGTCGTTTTGTATTTTCAATAAAGGACTGTTGGGACATGCTTTACAACGGCAGTTCAGAATTCATCGGCCAGTTGTCCATGTCCTTCACGAATTTTCTGTTCAACGCGGTCATATTAAAGGTTGCCGGTATCAACGGTATTGCCGCCCTGACGCTGGTCGGCTATTCCGGTTACTTGTTCGACATGATTACGACCGGTTTTGGACAGGGTATTAGTCCCCTGATCAGCTACAGCTTCGGTGCCGGCGACAAGTCCCTCTGCCACATCATCCGAAAACAGACGTTGAAAATGGTGCTTACTGTAGCGCTCATATTTTACGCGGTCCTTACCCTGACAGCGCCTGCATATAGCCGCCTCTTCACATCCGATCCCATGGTTGGACATTATACGATTACAGGGCTACGGCTATTCACCCTTTCTTTTTCATTTATGGGTTACAACATGCTCCATTCCTTCTTTTTCACCGCCATCGGCAATGCCAAGGCCTCGGCCATCATATCCGCAGCCCGCGGCCTTGTTATCGTCAGTTTAGCAGTCCTCATTTTACCCTTGTTCTTAGGTCTCACAGGCATTTGGCTAGTCGCTCCCGTAACCGAAGCCATCACAACCTGCATTGCATGGTATTTTGTAAGGCAAATGCTTCAACTCGATATGAGAAACGCATTTCTTGTGCCATAAATAAAAAAAAATGCCAACCCTCATGGGTTGGCAATACTATCTCAAATTCGATTTAGCACTATAAATTTGCTTTGTAAATGCGTCTTCGGTCCAGTACGAATACCGGCTCAGAGAATTCTCCCGCACCTACCGTATCAAGGGCCTTGTCCATGTCATACATACGCGCATCAATCATGTCAATGTAATGTAAGAGTTCGCCCTCTGGCATCATAGGCTTTTTAGGCGACCCATACTCTGGCTCATAATGATGGGTCAGCACCATATGCTGCAAGAGCTGTGAAACCTCGTCCGATACCTCAAGCTGTTTTGCTGCCTCGTCAATACGTTTGATGCCCATGATAATATGCCCAAGCAACTGACCCTCTTTTGTATAGTCCGAAACAATACCTAAGCGGTCCGCATCCATTTCATTGATTTTTTCTAAATCGTGAAGGATAATCCCTGCGTACAATAAATCGGTGTTGATATTCGTATAGACACCACTAAGCGCCTGTCCCGATTTCAACATTCTATAAACATGATAAATCAGTCCCGAACGAATCGCGTGATGATTACGCTTGGCTGCCGGATGTGTCAAAAACTTTTCTTCTTTTTCTTCAACCAAAAATTTAACCAGCTTCTTGATTTCTTCATTTTCCATAGCCTCAACCATGGATTGGATGTAGGCGTACATATCCTCTGGCTTAAGAGGCGCTGATTGTATCAAGGTATCGTAATTGATTTCATCAGTATCCGTTGCGACTCTCACACGTATAACCTTAAGTTGTAGATTGTTCTGCCATGAGGTAACCGTGCCTTTTGCTTTAACAACCGATCCTGCTGTGTACTGTGTCACCATATCGTCATTGACATCCCATACTTTGCCATTGATCTCGCCGGTCTGATCACCTAGGGTTAAATCGAGATACA
>JAFGTX010000222.1 GCA_016938815.1 Clostridia bacterium
CCAATCGACTCTTGAGTTTGTCTCCATTGATGAGCTCGTCCCAAGTGATCATCTTCTTCGTAAGATTGATCGAACCATCGACTTTTCATTCTTACATGATCTTGTGAAGGATTTTTATTGTGCAGACAACGGTCGTCCTGCCCTTGATCCCACGCTCATGTTCAAGCTTCTGTTTATTGGCTACCTCTTTGGCATTCGCAGCGAGCGTCAACTGATTCGTGAAGTCCAAGTCAATGTCGCTTATCGCTGGTTCCTTGGTTTGGGTCTAACAGATAAAATACCCGATGCTTCCACTCTTAGTGCGAATCGAACTCGACGCTTTAAAGAGTCCGATGTCTACCAGAAGATTTTTGATGAAATCGTTCTTCAAGCCATGAAGAAAAAACTCGTCAGCGGTCATACCTTCTATAGTGATTCCACGCACCTAAAAGCCAATGCCAACAAAAAGCATTTTCAAAAAGTGTTGGTTGAGCAATCTCGTCAGGCGTATCTGGATGAATTGGATCAAGCGGTTGAGGAGGATCGAATAGCCCATGGAAAAAAGCCTTTACCGCCTGAAAAGGTCAAAGATAAAACGCGAGAAATAAAACAAAGTACGACAGATCCTGAAAGTGGTTACATGGTGCGAGATACCAAGCCGAAAGGGTTCTTCTACCTTGATCATCGAACGGTTGATGCGCGCTGTAATATTATTACCGATGTTCATGTCACCGCAGGTAATGTTCACGATGCCGTGCCATATTTACAGCGGCTGGATCGAATGAAAGATCGCTTTAATTTTCACGTCACATCGGTGGGTGTCGATGCGGGTTACTTCACCTCTGCGGTCTGTCATGGACTTGAAGAAAGGCATATCTATGCGGTGATGGGCTATCGTCGTCCTAATCACAAGAAAGGCTTCTTCTATAAACGCGAATACAAGTACGACAGGGAACAAGATATCTACCTCTGTCCGCAAGGCGAAAAACTCATTTACAAAACCACGTCACGAGAAGGTTACCGCCACTACGATTCAGATAGTTTGATCTGCGCGAACTGCCCAGAAAAGCACCGCTGCACCACAAACATAAAATCGGTCAAAACCATTACGCGTCATGTTTGGGAAGACAGCAAAGAGCGAGTGAATGCGCATCGTTTAACACCTGCTGGAAAGATCATTTATGCAAGACGAAAGGAAACGGTAGAACGAAGTTTTGCGGACGCGAAAGAGCTACATGGGTATCGCTATGCGAGGTTTAGAGGAATAGACAAAGTCTCTTCACAGTGTCTACTGAC
>JAFGTX010000223.1 GCA_016938815.1 Clostridia bacterium
AGTCAGCACACCAATATAATCCGGATTCATGGCACTTAAGACCTTACCCGTTTCCAAAGCGTGCGCCTCCGTATAGACTGTACCACCAAGCCCGGATATGACCGTAACCGACAAATCAATACCTGCCGCTTTGACTCTCTCAGCGCTCTCTATCATAGCCGCTGCACTGACGCCTTTTTTCATCAGCGTCAACACGTCATCACAACCTGACTCCAAACCTAAGTATATAATGCCTAGCCCTAGCCTTTTGAGTTCTTTCAATTGTTCCACGGATTTATTTAAGATATCCATCGGCGCACCGTAAACACCAATGCGTTCGCACTCAGGGTATGTTTCCTTAATGGACTCAAGTATCGGCTTCAACCGGTCCATACTAAGTGCCAACGCATTACCGTCTGCTAAAAAAATACGCTTTACAAAAGGGTAGAAACTTCTAGCCTCTGCAATATCCTCAAGTATATCTTCTGTCGGTCGCGCTCGAAACTGCTTTTCCTTATACATGCTGCAAAAAACACACGCGTTGTGGGCACAGCCGATGGTAGCCTGTATAATCAAACTTCGAGCTTCACTAGGCGGTCGAAAGACCCTGCCTTCATATCTCATAAAACGCCTCCTATATTAATGGTCTACTCTACTGTTATTATAACAAGTTTATTGGCGTGCGGCTATTTAATAATAACAAAGCCCTCTTTTCATTCAAAAGAGGGCCTGCCTATCGTCTATTCAGTTTCGGTTGTATCTGATGACGGTTTCACGCCACCTCTCATACCGCCGTCTCTAGGAGGCATGTTGTCTCCAGATGGCCTATTATCTATCGCTTTCGCTCTTTTTTCAAGCTGTGTCAATGTCGCTTCGCTGTAATCACCTGCTTCAATCAGTTCAGCGATTTTGGTTTCACGCTCTTCAGCCGTTAAACCTTTAAGCAGTTCATTGATTTCGTCCATTTCAGCTCTAACAGCTGCCGCTTCCGTCATTCTTTCCTGCATCGCTTCCAAGTACGCCAAAGCCTCGTCATCATAATCACCGCTATCGATCAATGTTTCAATAGCACTCAGCTGCTCACCGCGCTCTGCTGCATCAAGAGCCGCTTTGATTTCGTCCATAACATCTTCGCCAATGGTGTAACGTTCAATCATTCTGTTGATTTGTTCTGTTCTACGTTCATTCACATCATTGTCTTCCAGATAATCTTCTAGGGCTGCCACTTTCTGAGCATCTGTCAAATCTTCCAGAAGATCTTCCATCTCTGCATCAAATGCTATTTTTTCTTCTAAGGCATCAATCATATTTTGGATACGTTCCGATGCTTCATCTGTCAACGTTTCATCTTCCAATTGGGTCTCTAACGCTGCCAGTCTTTCTTCATCCGTCATATCTTTCATCGCTTCTAAATCTTCTTTACGCTCTTCCAGCTGTTCTATACGATTTTCAATACGACCGATTGCACCATCCGGTGGTGCTTGTGGCAGCGTACCCGTTGCTGTCGTATCCGCAAAGGAAAAACCAGAAACCAAGGTTGTAGCCAACATAGCAATTAAAATTCCTCTAAGCATTTTGTTCATATCTTCCATCTCCTTTTTTCGTCTGTGTTGTTTCTAAGACAAGTATAGGATGAAAGTGTGTGATAATTGCGCTCCAAATATGTGAAAAGATGTGTTTCACGTTACAATGTCTTTACAGGAGCAGGTCTTCTATTTCACGCCAGCTGGATACCACAGGACCATCCCAGTCTCCGTTGTAGTCCGTTTCCTTGAACTTAAACAAATACTTTTGAGACGCTTGGGTAGAATGTAGATTCTTAGGATGATCGTCAATAAAGATGGCATCCGACTCCATCATCGGGACTCGCGCTTTGCCGTAGCCATGTCCGGATTTATTGATCAAAATGATGATTTCATCCACTTCTGACAAATGCTCTTCGATCCAAAGCACCTTTTTCGACGCATTCGTCGGAAATGCCGACGTGCAGATAATCACCTTGTACTTATCCGTCAGTTCACCAATGACCTTCTTAGCATCGTCGTAAAACTCCAGTTTGTCAAAAAAATCCTGAGAGCCGTAATAGTCTTGAATGACTTGTACGGGATTCTCCTCATGTTCGTGAATCAGCGGACAAATATATTTATAAGCCCAGTTTTTATGTTTCTGCCACTCAGCAGGTTTAAAGCCTTCGTAGTCTTTATAACGTTCATTGTAAATCGCACAAATCGCCTTGTCCGAATTGACAATGGTCGAATCAAAATCAATGTATAAGTCTTTTTTCATAAGTCACCTCTTCAATTTTCACTCATTCCATTGTAACAAATAATCGATTAAATATTCATATGCATTCTCAACTTGCATAGATTTTTTAAAAATTTAAATTTTCTGTCTTGTCAAAATATAAATATGTGTTACCATATGAATGACAAGTTAATACGAGTGATTGATGATTATTGAAGATACGCAGGGGCGTAACCGTAGAAGCAAGGATTGGTGCTGCTAAACACCTTTCTGAAACTTTCAGGTCAGAAACAATAGTCGGACACATTCCTGGAGAGTTCTATGAAAATAGACGCCGAAGAAGCAATTTACATTGAGTAAAGAATCTTTCAGGTAAACGGACAGGAACAATAGCACTGTTTTGTAGTGTTGTTGTTGCCTGTTTTTTTATTGCTTGAAACAGACGGGAGGGAGATTATTATGGACATTATCAAAGGTATTGGATTGTTACTGGCGGCACTTGCTATGTTTTCACTTTTCAGCCTTAAAATGCCTAAAGGGCAAGCAGCCATGTCAGGGTTGGCAAACGCGGCTGTTGCTACGTTTTTAGTAGAAGCGATCCACAAATATATCAGCGGGGATTTGGTGGGGATCAGCTTCTTAGGGGATGTTGGAAATGCTTCGGGGAGTATGGGCGCCGTCGCTGCGGTGATTCTCGTATGTATGAGTATGAAGGTCAATCCGGTTTACGCCATTGCAGCGGGGGTCTCTGTATCTGGCTTTGGTATCCTGCCTGGATTTTTCGCAGGCTACATCGTTGGCCTGATCGCACCTGAACTTGAAAAAAGGCTGCCACTGGGGCTGGATTTGATTGCTGGCGCCATTATCTTGGCACCACTATCCAGACTTATTGCGCAAACAGTCGATCCACTGGTTACCTTAACACTGGACAACATTGGTCAAACCATCGCGATTGCGGCTGACCAATCACCATATATCATGGGCTTCCTACTAGGCGGCATCATTAAGATGATTTGCACATCGCCGCTAAGTTCCATGGCCCTAACCGCCATGCTCGGTCTTCAAGGCCTTGCCATGGGAATTGCCGCTATCGCCTGTGTCGGTGGGTCATTCACCAACGGCACCATTTTCAAACGTTTGAAACTTGGCGATCAGAGCAACGTCATCGCCGTCATGCTAGAACCGCTGACCCAAGCGGATATCGTGACACAAAACGCCATTCCGATATACAGCTCCAACTTTTTCGGTGGCGCGCTGGCTGGCCTGGCCGCAGCGCATTTCAACATCATCAACAATGCGCCAGGTACGGCTTCGCCCATTCCTGGACTCTTGGCACCTTTCGGTTTCAATCCGCCACAAAACGTCATACTGGCCGTTCTATTTGCCGCAATCGGCGGTATTCTAGCAGGTTATGTAGGAAGTTCATTCTTCCTCTTGCTAGACAAGCGAAAAGGCGTCAAAAAATTTCAGCCAACAAGAGCCACTGCCTAAGGAATATCCCCAATATGCACTAGGTTTGGTTTTATTGGAATACACTTGTGCGGTAATTCACTTAATTACCATCAACTAAAAAAACAGCCGTCGAAGGACCAATGTCATTAAGTTAATAAAACTAAAGAATTATACATCCATTAAGTTGGGTGTATTTTTTTGCGTAAAAATCCATTTTCCTC
>JAFGTX010000224.1 GCA_016938815.1 Clostridia bacterium
ATCGTATAGGCGATGACTAAATTATAAGGCGTTGGATCAGTGAGTATTTTGAATAGCCAATAAGTGGGCATACCATAGCCGACGAACTTGATTCCTTGTACAGGAATCAGTTCAGAAAACCCAAAAATGAGCAGTAAATTAAGTACCTTTGCATAGGTTAAACCTTTTACTTTGTCAGGTGCGATGATAAATAACACTGAGCCAAGAATCAATCCATATCCTGCAAGTGGCAAACTTACTAGAACAAGTTGGGGTATGCTGATAATTTTATAAGGCCATAGTAAGTAGATGTAAAATGTATAGATGATGGAGAGTGCTGAGATAAACCCTAATCGATTATACAAGTAACCACGCTGTCCTGCAGGTGTGATGGACATTAGTTCTGAGATACCCTCGTCTTTATCATCAAGCATTCTAAAGCCAATAACGATACCAAGGAGACCTGGTGTAATTACACATATGGTATAGAAGATATACTGGTGATAATCCATTAAATTAAAACCAAGATATCCCAATACATAGGGTGTTACAAAATGACTGATCCCTAATATCAAATATGGCATTATCAGTGGCAGAAGTAATAACAATGCTAATAGAGGTTCTCTCAGCAGTTGCTTTAACTCTGATTTTAGTTGAATTATTTTTCGTATCCTCATATTATTCTCCATAGATCATTCGCGAAGGAAAACCTATTTTAACATGATGCCATAACATATAGATTGCTGTTACGCTCCATATTATACAGCCCATCCCTTCTAAAAAGGCGAGACCATGATAAGCACCGTATATTAACCGAAAACAGGCAACGCCGGGAATAATGTTGAGCAGCCAATAATCGTAAGAAGTATACAGAAGTAAGCAAGGCAACATACTAGCAATCATCATTGGCATCATCTTGATAAAAAATACATTGATCGACGTAGAGGCACTCCCGATGCGTATGCCAAAGAGTGTAAAAAAGACAGATGTAATTACCACCCCGATCACTAAAAGCAGGATATTCACTTTGACCTGAATTGCTAGAGCTAGTACAAGGCTCACCAAAAGACCAATAGCCGTCAAACTGATAATTTTAGACATTAAATAAGCTTCAAGTCTCAGAGGTGTTACTCGTAGCAAGGCGATGACGCCTTGTTCTTTTTCAAGCAATAATATCCCACCGATAAAAAAAAGTCCAAGTACACTTGGATCAGTGAAAATCACCAGGGGTAGTACATAGGCGGTCATCGTCTTTGGTAAAACTTTTAACAGTAGGATATAAAGGATGACAATCCCCCCATATATACCATAAAAGCCTTGATGATATTGAAAGAGCATGTCACTGTAGAGCGCATTGATAAAGGGTTTCATTTTAATGACCTCCCTGTGAGCTTAATGAAGATATCTTCTAAGGTCGTTTCTCCGCTATGTATACTGGTAATAGTCTTCTCCTTTAACAAGGTTAAAAAATCTGCGTTTTCTCCAAGTCCATGCATCAGAAATTCTTTATTCTTTTCTCTTATCCCTTCGAGATAAGTCAATGTTACAATGGGTTTTCCATGGGTCCGCTTTAAAGTTTCAGGCCGTTCGACAACTGAAAGCTGACCTTCATTGATAAATGCTACACGATCACATAATTGGTCAGCAACAGTCATATTGTGGGTTGTCAGAAAAATCGTCTTTCCTTGATCTTTCAGCTCTATAATCATATTTTTTATAAGCTGGGCATTTACTGGGTCAAGTCCGGAAGTTGGTTCATCGAGAAAAAGTAGATCAGGATTGTGGAGTAATGATCGAATAAAATTAAGCCGCATCTTCATCCCCTTTGAATAGCCTTCTACTTTTTTATCAGCATCTTTAAGCAGACCGACTCTTTCTAAAAGCTCATCTACAGACTGACCTTTTTGTTCATAATATGAGGAAATCAGGTTTAGGTTCTCACGAGCGGATAATTTTAAGTAGAGATTTGGAAAATCAAAGGCAACGCCCATATGTTCAAAGATATTTTGCTGCCATACACGCCTTTCCTTGCCAAGGATTTTGACAGAACCGTCATAACCTCTCAGTAATCCTATAAGCAACCGCTGTGTAGTGGTTTTTCCAGCACCACTTGGACCAAGAAAACCAAAAATTTCCCCTTTATCGATATCAAAACTAATATCATCGATGGCCTTTGTTTTTTGCTTTGGATATTCAAAGGATAAGTGGGATACATTAATCATGTGATAGCTCCTTTCTCTGTAAAATCCCCATGGTTCCTATGGCTATAAATAATATGAATTCGATGACGATGTCCTCATAGGCATCTATTGTATCAGCGGATTCTATAATATTGAGGATACCGTCTACCAGCTGTTTTGCTAGAATGGTACCCATCGGTGCATAGGGATAGTCTGGATTAAATCGTGCCATGTGATCGATAAAATGTTCAGCAAAGAAGCGGTTAAATACCTCTCTGCGGCCAGCATATTTTGTACCTTCACTTCGAGCAATCAGTAAATAAAAGCGTCTGTTAAAAACTGGCAATAAAGTTTTAAAAAAAGGCTTAAGCTGTTCTCGCCATGCATGGACGTCAGGCGTGTGCCATAAATCATCCGGTCTATCTATAGCCTCTTCATGATCCATCATCACATGAAAAGCTTGATCGCTCTCTAAAACCAAGGCTTCAAACAATGCCTCCTTGCTCTCAAAATAATTATAGTAATTACCGGTGGTTGTCCCTGCTGCCTTTACGATCGCTCGTATGGATGCTTTCTCAAAACCTTTCATATAAAATTCTTTTTCTGCTGCATCCAATAATTTTGTGCGTAAATCTTCTTTTTTGATTTGCAAACCTCACCCCTCCAATAAAGGAC
>JAFGTX010000225.1 GCA_016938815.1 Clostridia bacterium
CACAAGTGCCGCAGGCCATACAACCCTCAGGTTCGCCCTAAATTTATCCTTCATGGATACCCCTTGTGTTCTTGTTGCTGCAATTGTCGTATCTGAAATAATGGATAAGTTGTCGCCAAGCATGGCCCCACCGATTAAGGCACCCATGGTTAATGGCAAGTTCAATCCTGCTTTCCCTGCCAAGGAAATGGCAATCGGCGCCACAGCGACCACAGTCCCAACAGATGTTCCTGTCGCCAGCGCAATAAAAGAAGCAATTATGAAAATTCCTACCACAATATAATTAATTGGAATCAGCGATAACCCCAAGTTTACAGTCGCATCAACACCACCCATGGCATTAGAAATCGTCGAAAACGCCCCTGCCAGCAAATAGATCATACACATGATGATGATATCTTCACTGCCACAACCTTTTAAAAATACCTTAATCTTATCTTCAAAAGATCCAGATAGAACCATGACACCAATGATAATGCCCAGAAAAGCGGCAATCGGTGCTGGAAATTGATAAAATGCCATTTCTACGCCTTGGATATTCAATATAATACCCGCAGCTAAATAAATCACAACAAAACTAATCAGCGGAATTAATGCTTTAAAATTCCCCTTCATACAAAACGCCTCCTCATACAGTCATTCTAATATTGTCTAAATCGATTAGTGCGCTTGCAAGCCTTTTATAGGGTAACAAAGAAGAGGAGGTACATCAAATAGTAAAATTTTAAGAGTTTTGTTTATATATGTGTATTTTTTATACAAGTCCTACCTATGGTTCCTATTTTTCATGCATATAAATACCATTCAAAGTCAATCCATAACTCGGATTATCCTGTTCTGGATTCAAGTAGATGGAGATATAGTCAAAAACCAACATCACGTCTAGGTCTTCAGTTTCAAAGGTCGTCGTCATCTCATCAATATCCAAGGTGTGTACTTCGCTATCTCCCGGAGGATAGGCTTTCAGGATCGTATCCAAGAAGCCATTCATATCTGCTTCCAAAAGCACCACACCATCCGAAGTGATTCTTAAAAGAGGCACCGCTCCGGCCTGGTCGTAGACCATCCACGAAACGACGTAGGTACCCTTATCGCCTTCGACGATCATGTCCTCTTCCGCTTCATAGAAATGGCCATTCGGTCCCACCATCCATTCATAATCCCTGATATCAAGTGCGCCACCATGAGCTTCCAGCGTCATATTTACATAGCCTTTGTCACCAGATCTATAGACCACCTCATTGGGCTTTTTCATTTTGAACCCCAATTGCCTTTCGAATTCGGAAGAGCCGATTAAATCCCTATCAAACCATGCCGGCAAACGAGCATCCGCTACACCCGCCAAATAGAGCACCGCATCTGTAATACCTTCTTTTTTAGAATCATCCAAGCCTTCGGATGCCGGCGTCAATACGCCCGCCACCAGCATCCCATCTTCGATCAACAACCTTTCCAACCGATGAATCTGTGCCGTGACAGGCAAGGCATGAGCGCCCACCACCGGTAAAACCGACACAATCAAAGCGGTCATCACTGTAAAGACCAATATCGGCTGCGCCCTTTCCTTTAGGAAGAGCAGCAGCAGAACCCCTGAAAAAGTGCAAAGCCATACCAAAGTAAAGTTATAGGTAATGTCTTTCAAACTTTCTAGTTGCAACTGTTTAACCAGCGTCCATGCTTCTACCGCAAGAATTAGAATCGCAGCGATTGGATAGACCAGGCGATAAAATCTGGCCATCGGCGATGTGTAATGTATCAAGAAAATATAAAGCCACAGGCCACAGACTGCATAAGCTGTCGCAATACTTTCGATTTGTATAAAATCAGTATGCACGCCTGACAATAAAGCTTTGACCGTCCAAATCAGAAGCACGATTGTCAAAACCATGATAATCGGTATGAGGATATAATTAAAAAGTCCCTCAATAAATCTCGGATGACTTCTTGCAACCTCACGATGAGGATCTTCTCGCTCTTTTTGAAAATCGGGGAAGTAACCTACAAACAAGGTAAAAGTCAAAAAACCGACTACCGTGGCAATATACATGTAGACCTTCTCACTCATGTCTGCATAGAGCAGATTCTCTACCGCACCAGCAATGCCGGAGGCGCCTGCTAAAATCACACCGCCATAGATGAACGCTATAAAAAGGGCCTTATGGGTCATAAAAAATGCACCGGAGAAATCATAGGGCTCAAAGATTATCGCTGCCAACAAGATAAAGCATAAGAGTGATGTATAGATCAAAACCATCACCCTGCTTATAGCCAAGTGAGATAGGTACTGATAACGCAAAGTCTCAACAGTCTCTACCGAACCAAAAAAATACAGCAGTAAAAAGACGAACATCACAAACCCTAAGGCTAATATTGAAACCAATCCCTGACGGGATTGCCATTTGGGACGGCTATCTGCTAGAGTCTTGGCCATAAGGCCGACCACCGCACCTGCAGCAAAGGTCCAGTGTAAACAATTGAATATGAAATTATAGGCTTCTTGGTCTGACCATTCCAAGTGAATGCGTACAATTGTTACCAAAGCGAATCCCAGCGCAGATAACATACTTGCCGGATAGTACTTAAAGGTGTTTGTCCCACGTCTAAATAGCTGTATGGATAATTCTTTAAAAGTATTCATAAGGACCTCCTTAACATCATCCATTCTCTTATTGGTGATGTTATACCCCCTTTCCTTAATATTCAATACAGGGTGTAAATTTTTAAATTGATAGTTTCCCTTAAATTGGGTAATAATATAAAGCTCTATTAACACCACAATAAGTTTCAATACATAGAATACCTTATGAAGGAGGAAATGCTGTGTTTAAGGAAGAAAGAACCCAATCCACTTTTGAATGGCACATGTTAGGTGATGTCAAACTTGGCCGACCTAATTTGGGAGCAAATATGCCAGTAGATGTCTACCGCTTGATGCAATTCACATTAAGAGATGAAATGATCCGTTCCCTAGGTGTTCCAGCAACTGATGAAATTTTCTTCAATGCCGGCAAAAAAGCTGGCCAAGAGTTCCTAAAAAATGTTGTCGAGAAACAAACCAACTTAAGCGAATTCATCGAACAGGTTCAAATCAATCTAAAACAATTGAAAATCGGCATACTTCGTGTGGAAAAAGCCGATGCTGATAATCTGGAGTTCACCCTTACCGTAGCTGAAGATCTCGATTGTTCGGGTTTACCGGTAATTGACGAGGAAACTTGCATTTATGATGAAGGATTTATTGCTGGCATGTTGCTGGAACAAACAGGACGCCACTTCACCGTGAAAGAAATTGACTGTTGGTGCTCGGGAGACCGCGTCTGCCGATTTGATATTAAACCTGAAATTAAGGAGTAGCTGATGTTAACCGTAGAAAAAAAATCCCTCGACCAACTGACAGAAGCGGTCCATTTATTCATCAACGGCAGAAAATCTGAGCCGCTTGAAATACCTGAGACCTTGCCGGATAATGAACTGCGGCAGCTCTACACCTACTTCAACCGTATGATTGTGGAATTCAACAAGGTCTCCGATTTTAGTTATGCCATGTCGCGTGGTGAACTCGACTACACCCCGCCTGCTGGAAATATGGTCATTCTCCAATCCTTTAAAAATCTGCAGGCCAGCCTAAAACATCTAACTTGGGTTACACAGCAGATTTCGGGCGGTGATTTCAGCCACACCGTTGACTTCATGGGGGACTTTTCCCTCGCTTTCAACGATATGACCCGCCAGCTACAAGAGGCCTTTGAGACCATACGGCAACAAAACGATCGGTTAACAGAGGCCAACACAATGATCCAGAAGGATAAGGAACAAATCCAGAACCTGCTGCAAAGCATTCTTCCCACGAATGTCATCAAAGAGCTCAATACCCAGGGCTACAGTGCACCCCGCTACTTTGATAACGTAACCGTCTTCTTTTCAGATTTCGTGGGTTTTACAAAGCAATCTGAAACCATTGATCCCGTCACCCTGATTGATGAGCTAAACAGCATTTTCAAAGAATTCGATCGCATCGTCGTAGAAACTGGTGGCGAATGCGTCAAGACCATCGGTGACGCTTTTTTTGCCGTCTGGGGCATGCACCCAGCCATGGAAGATCACGCCCAACGCGCAGTGGAAGCAGCACTTAAAATCAGAAGTGCCCTTCAGGAGCGAAATGATCAGTGGCTACTTAAATGGCATGTGCGTATAGGCTTACATACCGGTAGCGTCGTCGGAGGCATTGTTGGTGAAACCAAATTCATTTACGACGTCTTTGGCGACACCGTCAACATTGCATCACGCATGGAAAGCAACTCTGAGCCCATGAAAATCAACATTTCAGAGGATGTCTATCAACTGGTCAAATCCGATTACAAAACCATCGACCGCGGTACCATCTTCGTCAAAGGCAAGGGTGAATGCAAGATGTATTTTGTAGATTAAAAAGTTATGTTACGTAAAGAAGCGATAGAAAGTTTAATCACATAAGAAACGCCCGAGCAAATGACCTATACAGGCTCCTTCTCGGGCGTTCATATTTTTGTCTTTTCAATATTACTTTTTCCGGTTGACGCTACAAGGCTGGTATCCGCTTGGATAGAGCTTACCTCTTTGAATGCCTAGGGTCTCTGTCAATTCAAGTGGTGACGCCACGCCTTCCTTCCTGCAAGCCTCAATAAGCACATTGGCACAGGCCAGACAATCGTCCAAAGCATCATGGTGTCTAAATTTAAATTTCAGAAAGGCCGATAACTGGTCCAGCTTGTGGTTAATCAACTCCGGCCAAGTCTTCTGGGCGATTTTCACCGTACAAAGATAGTCAAAGCATGGAAAATCAAGGCCGTACAAAGCCAAAGACTGCCTCAATACACTGATATCGAAACTCGCATTGTGGGCGACCACCAACTGTCCCTCTAATTTATCCTTGAAAACCGTCTCATATAGCACGTCAAACTCCGGCTCATCAACAACATCCTCTGGTCGAATACCGTGAATAGCGATATTCATGCCGTTGAATCTCATATCCTTCGGTTTAATCAGCCAAGAGCCTTGCTCCGTAATCTGTCCGTTTTCTACTTTGACAATACCTAGCGCACAGGCACTTGCCCGTTGACTGTTGGCCGTCTCAAAATCGATTACTGTAAAATTCATGTATTTTCCTCTTTCATCTTGATACTCCCTATTTAGTATAAAACAAATTCACGGAAAAAATAAGCTTAGAATCCTAATGCGTCATAATTTACATTATTCGCGAACAAGTTTATAATATAATCACGATTATAAAAGCGAGGAGTTGAGCTTATGCGCGTTTGGACAAGACAGAATCAAGAAGTCTTATCGATTATTGAAAAAAACCATGTTTACCATTGTCAGCCGGAATACATAGAAGCCAAAATGGAGAATTTCTCAAGCTACTATAAACAGCTTTATACCTGGTACGTGACAAGGGCTGAAAAAATTGTCCCTCGACCACATCCATAAATACACTACCCGATTTGGGTCTCCGTGGATGAAGACATGCAACTACAACCCGTCGACCATTCGATTATTTTAGAATTGGAAATCGATGCAAGCGAAGTCGTCATCACAGACAGTGAAAAATGGGGTTACGTCGTCAACTTCCTCTACCTGCCACTTGACCATAATGACTTGAAAGCGCATAATCAGGAACTCAAGCGATTCGGCATCGGCAATGAAAGCGCACTCATCATGGGTGACAAGGGCAATTTTTATCCCCTCTTAAAACGTAAAATAGAAAAAAGCTGGGACCGACTTTTCGATGACTATGCCTTATCTGCAATAAGACAAGGAACCATCTGGGAAATTCGAAAAGAACAGGTCGTCAAAGTTATACAGGGGGGTAAGCATCATGAATAGTGATATGAAATTCTATACCGCACAAAACCAAATCGTCTTAGACACCATTTCAGAACAAGGCTACTCCGTCGTTAAAAAAAGTTATATAGAAGAAAAGTATGGCCATCAAGCCAAACTTTTTTTACGTGCTTATGATTGGTTTGTGAGGCATTCTCAACAGCGCGTCATCAAACCCTCATACGCAGAATATCCAATCTGGCTTTTTCTAAATCCGAATTACGTCACCGTGCATCCCGACCAACAGCTATTGGCGCTAAACATCCCAACAGGTTTTTACACCTTATTTGACAATGCCGGCTGGGAACGCATACTCTCCATGGATTATGTCGGTTCGGATACCTCTGACCAATTGGCCTTTTCAGAAAAACTCCACCGCATGGGACTAGATTGTGGATATCGTGCCTTTGAAAGCCCTTTTTATCCACATATTCAACGTGAAATCCTGCAAAGTTGGTCGAGAATTTTCAATTTGACCGAACAGAGTGTGGTGCGCGCCGCCGTTTGGGAAATAAAAAAAGAATGGCTATGCAACTGATTTTGCATAGCCATCAACAGGTCTATTTAATGCTTATTGAATGAACACGGGGATTGAATCTAATTCTTCCACGTTTTGATAGGTTTGGTTCTTAAGGTAATTATAATTATCTTCATTTCTGTCCGTCAGATGCAAGGCCTTGTACTTCAATGTCACAACACTTTCCGGACTCACTTCTAAGTCACCGCTGAGATAAAATTCCAAGACGGTCTTGCCATCGTAAGTGTAAATATCATTGGAGTGACCAGTCAACATTAAGTCTTCCCCATCTGCGTTGAGCACAAAGCTACAACCCAGCACCTCTAAATAATCCGCACTCATATCCAGATGGTTCAATAGCTCAATCCTGAGACGTCCTTCTGTACTGTTGTATTCCGCACCTTCCATAACAACTGCTTCGCATTGGTAAGCGCTGAATGTCGCCGATTCGGATAACTTAGTAAAAGTTTTATCTAAAAATTGATAGCTGTCACTCAAATACCTCGCTTCAAATGTCATATCATCAAAATCACTTTTCAATAGTGGCGTATCCAAATCATAGATGCTGGCAAAGCTATTGTCGCCCCATCTGGAATCCCTAGTTTCCAACTGTGATTGGCCATCATGATAGCTCGCCTCACCATCTATGTAATCTAGAATGGTTCCTCGGACAAGAAAGATCACTCTTTTTTGATCTGGAGACAGCACTTTACTTGCAATCTGTGGTCTTTCATAAATACTGAACCAAACATCTTCAAAAGATTGCTTGGTCGCTTGATTGCCCGCCATGTCCTTTAGACCACTACCTGAATACTCTAATTGGAGGTTCCTCAAGCCATTCTCTACTAAGTCTGCCTTGCCGGCTTCATGATTTTTGATGAGTTCGCTTAAATTATTGACAGTAAAACCCAAATGATAGGGTGACTCTAAGACACGTACTGCAGTAACTTCCACTCTTTTGCCATCCAAAGTCAAGGAAAAGTCTTTTGCGGATAAGTTAGAAGCGTGATCAATATCATTTGAGCATTCCACTAAGATGGATTGTCCATCCTGTGATATATAGCCAGAATATGCCCTGAATGCACTTCTACTACTTTCAACATCACGACTCTGATAAGCATTCGTAATAACCGTCGGCATCGCCGAGATACTTGCTTCGTCTTCGATGACAAATGCAGCTACTGATAATCGGCCATAACCCCTATCTAAATCTTCAAGCTCAATGCGCTTAACCGTACCTGCAGAAAGCGAAAAATAGTCGTTATAGTCTGCAGCATCCACCTCGTAACCGTGAATACCAAAGTGTCCGTGTAGCACACCTTCAACATCCACTTCCCGGCATCTATTTCTGAAAACCATATGCACGGTCGCCGCTGTTTTTAATTTGACCTCTGCATACAGTTTGCCATTCTCTTCAACAAACTTTGGATAACCGTCTTCAAACCGCTCGTCTCTATAAAGCAGAGGATCTTCTGTGAAATAATCACTTTTCAATGCCCATTTAGGTGTTAAAGTCATGGACTTGGTAATCGCTGTATTTTCAAAATCAAAAAATTGACCTTCGTATTGCCAGCCTTGCAGATCATAACCGTATTTCTCGGTACGTATATAGTCCGATAACTTGCTGCCCACTTTTATATGCTTATCTTCAACCGGTATACTATTAGCACCTGTATCAAATTTCACGATGACTTGACCCGAACTTTGAACGTCTGCAAATGCAGGGCTTCCTACATAAGCACAAGACGTAAAAAATAAAAGTAATGCCATCACTGCACCTATTTTTTTCAAAATTTTCATAAACGCCTCCATTAACTTTAATGTATTCCTTTAACGATAAAGTAGCATATTAAAACATTCCTGTCAATATTGAAAATTCAGTCTCTTTATACTATAATTTTTGAAAAGTGAAGTTTTTGGATCGCTTCTATTCTAAATTTAAAAAGGAGATCTCCCTGTGATCAACAAATCTACAGAACAGAAACATATTCATGTTTATCTTATCCTTTTCGTACTGATCCTTCTTGCATGTGGCATGACCTTTATCATTCCTTCAGGAAGTTTTGATACATTTTTTGATGCCACCTCCAAAAGCAATATTGTCGTAGATGGCAGTTACCATCTCGTAGAAAATGTCCATGTTTACCCATGGTCAATTCCCATGCTTTTTTTTAAAACCCTTACAAACCCCAGCGTTTCTAAAATGATTTTTTTCATTTTAATCATCGGTGGCAGTTTTGAACCCCTCATGGAGAGCCAGGCCTTCACTTTTTTCATACAGAAAATTGTGGCAAAAAAAAATACAACACATCGTGTTGTCGTCATTTCTTTCCTAGTCGCATTCTCGATTATCGGTTTTTCGACTGGACTTACAACCGCGTCGATCATATTCATCCCCATTGCCTTATCCATCTCAAAATCCTTGGGAATCAACGATCTTGTGGCGATTTCCATGGTCATGCTTGGCACCAACATCGGCTTTACCGCAGGTGTTTTCAACCCCTTCAACGTCGGTATCGCACAAAGCATCGCCGAAGTTCCGATTTTTTCCGGCAGCTGGCTCAGATGGCTTGTTCTGATTGCTTATCTGATAGCCACTGGCTTATATCTAATTTATTATTCAAAAAAAAATCTACAGATCTCTGAAACCTGTAGCGCCGACGCATCTATTCAAATCACCCTTACAGCCAGACAAATCGTAACCTTGGTTTCTTTCACGATTTTCCTAATCATTTTGATGTCCGGCGTCAATCTACTAAAATGGGGCATTCCTGAAATCGCGTCACTATTCCTCGTTCAGGGAATTATCGTTGGCCTGATTATGGGCTACAGTCCCAATAGAATCTGTGAACTCTATGTCCTTGGTTTCAAAAAAATGGTCAAAGGTGCTTTCATCATTGGTTTGGCCGCAACTATTAAAACCATTCTTTTGGAAGGATTCATCTTGGATACAGTCGCATACGCCATGTCCCAAACCGTCTATAATCTGCCTCAGTGGGCCCAGTTGACTGGTATATTTTATGGTAATGCCGCACTGAATCTTTTGATTACGTCTGGATCAGGGCAAGCCGCACTCATCATGCCCATACTGGTTCCAATGTCGGATCTTTTGCACCTCACGCGTCAGTCCGTTGTTTTTGCTTTTCAAATGGGTGATGGGCTCACCAACTTGGTTTCCCCTATTTCAACGACGCTCTCTACCATACTCGCAATATCCGGCATCCATTATGGCAAATGGTTTAAGTTCTATATGCCACTAGTCGCCATTTACCTGCTCATTGGAACAGTTTTCATGTTTCTTGCCACGGCGGTGGGCTATTAGAGCTTCACAGGCCCACTACTGCCTCTGACAATCAATTCGCATTCAAATTGGACGTTGGTGGATACGGGTGCTTCCAATTCATCCATCAAGAAAAGCGCAATATTAATAGCGGTCTCGCCAATTTCCGCTTTGGGTGCATCAAAGGTTGTCAAGTTATAGCTACCAAAGCGTCCAAAATGTAAATTATCGTGACCGACCACCGAAACATCCTGAGGAACCCGATAACCTTCGTTTTTGAGCGTATCAATAACGCCCATAGCCATCAAATCACTGGCGCACCAGATTGCAGTGGGTAGACGCCCTTCTTGAATGAGTTGAAGGATTAATTCAGAGCCGGCATCATAGGTGTTATCACTAGTGCCATGGCTATATACGATGGGTTCGAGGCCATGTCGCTGCATCGCTGAAATGTAGCCTTCTCTTTTCTGTTTGATCGTATTATTTTCCGGATGATACAAAAACAGTGCAATGGACCTGTGTCCCAACTCATGTAGGTGGTCTACCGCTTTACGGGCACTGGCTCTATAATTCAGCATCACGCAATAGGGCTCATTATCAACTTTCCCCCCCACAAATATCAAGGGTATATCCTGTCTGCAAACCGCTTTTAACGCTTCAATCTCACTCGTTATTGGCGCCATTATAATAGCACCCACGCGATTCTCACACATAGCGACGCAATACTTTCTTTCCAATGCCTCACTCCTGTCGGAAACGCCTAAAAATACCGCACGCCCCTTCTGAGCCGCTTTAGTAGAAATAGCTTTGAACACTTCATTATATGCCGTTTCAATCCCAATCGACGGCACAATCATACCGATGTTCTGAACGGGTTTTTTAGACGCCAAATTTCTAGCAGATGCATTAGCTATATAGCCCACTTCATTCGCAACCCGCCTCACTTCTTTCTTTAAGGCAGCAGAAATATCCTTTTCGTCTCTTAACGCTCTGGAAACAGCTACACTGGAAACGCCGAGGATACGGGCGATATCTTTTATTGTCGGTTTTTTTGAGGTTTTTGTATTTTGCAATTTGATTATTCCCTTCAAAATAAATTACGCGTTCTATTATTATCTATTTTATATGTTAGTCGAGATTTTACAAGGGTCTTGGCTCAACAAACAAAACAAAAGAAACTTTACCTTGAATCCCATTCATCCATTCTTGTGCGGCCACTTCCGTTTCAAATCGTCCAAATTCATAGGTAAACCGACCGTCTGGGTCTTTGATAATTCTATAGTCTGCTAAAACACCCTCCTTGACCAGCCAGAAAAGCTCTTCTTCCATATGTCCAAAGCTTTCAGATCGCGGATAGGCATCTGAGCATACCACATAGATTTCACCCACAAGCGTCTCCATCTCGTGTTCTGTCAAGGTAACCATCAAGCCAGCCGGATCGCTTATTTCTGTAATTTCAACGTCTATAGCTGCTTCAAAAGCCACATTGAAACGTATCAGTGAATCATCCAATGTCATAAGCGTATACACATCTTTCACGCCATCTAAAGCTCGAATCGCTTCAAAATCCTCGCTGGCTGAAATCATCCGCGCACCGCCAATGTCAAATTGAACAATATTGGGTATACCATATTTGCGAATTTGATAAGCATTGGTGTTTTCTTGCGCTTGGTCATCTTGACTAAAGTGGATGATAAATCGCTCCACAGCACCTTTTTCTATAACATCGATGCTTTTTATATCCGTTCCGTCCGTTAGGATACCGCCAGATGCGCTTCCATCGACAAAACGAAGCACTTCGACGATATGGCCTAAAATCGGTACCTCTAAAAGGCTGTTCGCAAACGCCGGTGATAAATTGATTGCCACCGTAAGAGAAGAAAAAACAATCAAAAGGATTACCGCCGTTATAGCCAGTGATTGCCTCATTTTCTTCAATGCCCTATAGAGAATGGTCTTGGTGGTATTAAGGGGTAACTCAACCGCTTTAGAGACCTCTTCAAGTTTGTAATCTTCAAAAAATCTAAGCTGTACAATGGCTCTTTCCTGCTCATTCAAAATGTCCAGCGCCGCCATTAAATCCATTTTGTTGACCGCCGCATTTTCATGACCCGACTGCAAGTGATTTTCATCAAACGTCGATTCGATATTTTTATCCGGCTGCAAGCGCTTTTTCTGATTCAGGCCATTAATCGCCGTGTTCATCAAAACTCTTACAAACCACGTCTTCATATAGGCGTCATCTCGCAATTGATCTAAATTTTCATAGGCCTTGCCTATACTGTCCTGAAGAACCTCCGATGCATCGTGCTCGCTTTTCATATAGGTATAAGCCATCCTGTAGAACTGCTCACGGTATTTTTCTATCATTTTCACAAACAGGGCTTCCCTAGTCTGGTTTTTTTTATTAAAATGTATAGCGCACACAAGATCACCTCGCTTCAATTTAAATGCCGCTTTATTTATTAGAGCCAAGAGCCTTCAAAAAAGTTTCATGAGCCATGAAACTTTTTTGAGGACTTGCTTGTCTAATACATGATATATGAAATAAAAGGAGAAATAAATATGAAATTCATTAAAGTTTTACTGACAACAACACTTGCAATCGCTCTGCTAGGAACAGGTTGCAGCTCCCAACCTCAAGAGGTGCCTTCGAAAATCAGCATCGAAACACCGTCATCACCCATCGTCATAGAGCAATCATTCTTAGACACAGCACTTGACCTGTTGGGGCAAACCCACGAGGCATCTAATGATTATTTTGATAATGGCCAAGAACTTCTTTCTGCCGATGGGATTTACCGAATCGGTCGCAGCTATCCCGTCAATGCCTTTGGTATCGATACAACCCTATATACCTCGATTAATAGTCAGGATATGGTCAACAGCATTTCCGTTCATCTGGGTGAAGATAATTTCGAAACCATGAAAGACGAAATAACTGCCTTACTTGGTGAGCCGAGCGCTGTCAGTGACAGGCCTTCAGAAGCTGGTTATACTCACGTCATGTGGGCTGTATCCAGCAAATATGTTTATCTGTACAAGGGTTATGGCACAGTCGATTTACAACTGATCCTACCCGATCAACCGAAAACATCTATTTTAGATGAGACCTTCACATCACAATTACCAGACACGATCACGCCCGTGCTTTCTGAATCGCAACCGTATCCAGCACTGCGTGACTTCATCATCAAGACTTACGAGATTCCAGAAGAGTACTATGCCAGCACCAAGTATTACTACAACTACGTCGATTTCAATGACGACGGTCGCAAAGAAATACTGGCCGTCGTAATGGGACCCTACACCAGTGGTACCGGTGGCAGTTCTGCCCTCATTGCCTTCGAATTCGAAGGTGAAATTAATGAGATTACAGAATTGACCCTCATCCATACGCCCATTATCATCAGCAATCACGCTACAAAGGGGATGAAGGATATGGTTGTCATGAGAAGTGGTGGTGGCGCAGAGCCTGCCTTCATCAAGCTGACTTCTACCGGAGAAGGTAACTATACCAGCGTCAACGATGGCCAAATCATCGATAGCTTGGCGGATATAAGTGGCCAAGCGATTATTGCCAACGATCTGCTAGCAGACATAGATAACATGACCTATTTGACGCTAGAATA
>JAFGTX010000034.1 GCA_016938815.1 Clostridia bacterium
GATTCAAAGCTGGTAGCCTACAATTCCATACATGAAGCGCTTATGGCTGTTTCTGTAGGTGATGTGGATACCTACATCGGCGATACCGGACAAATCAGTTACTATAGCTCAAAATTGAATATCACCAATCTAAAAGTTCATGAAAGTACGTCTTTCAAATACGATTTGCGTTTTGGTGTTACTAATGATAACGAGATATTACGCGGCATATTGGATAAAACGTTGGCGAAGATCGACGAGAAGCAGCGGGAAATCATTAAGGATCACTGGATTCATTTGGATGAGGACAATATATTCACCCAAAAGCAGAGACGGGTCATTGGCTTTTCATTTATTGCGGTGCTGCTGATTCTGTTTTTCATATTTTATTGGAATAGAGTGCTCAAACATCGTGTATCGGAAAAGACAGCAGAGCTAAACGCTTTGAATCAGGTTTTGGAAGAAAGGGTCAAAGAGAGAACGGAAAGTCTTTCTAAAGCGAATGACGCCCTAGAATCCTCTATGGAAGAACTGCTGACAACGCAGGAAAAATTATTGGAAGCCCAGCGATATTCAGTGATTGGGGAGCTTCTAGTGGGCATTGCCCACGAACTCAATACACCGATTGGCAACAGTTTCATCTCTACTTCTCATTTGCAGAAAGAGACGAATAAGCTGATGGAGAATGTGGTGGCTAATAAAGTCTCTGTGCAGGAGGTTGCGGACTATATAGAGTTGGCGCTTCAATCCCATGAGGCGGTTCTATGCAATCTGAATCGGGTGACGAATATCATCAACCGCTTCAAGGACTTGGAATCTTCAAAGTGGAGTGGCAAGAAGTTTGAACTGGAACTGGGTACACTGATTTCAGATATCATCGAACACGTTTCGAATTTGGACAAACAGTTGGAAACCTATGATATTATGCTGGTTGGTGCGGATGTCAAGATTGTCTCATATCCATCCTGGTATCGCGAGATATTTGGAGCGCTGTTCCTAAATACTTTAAGCCATGGCTATGATGGTAAAGCTGGTGGTCGAATTGTTATAAAAATTGCCGAAGAGGATAGGCGTATTGTTATTGTATACGAGGATTACGGCAAGGGCATTGAAAAAGAAGTACAGGAAAAAGTATTTCAGCCATTTTTCTCAACGGGCAAGAAGACAAAACATATGGGTCTCGGTTTGCCGATTATCTACAATCTCATCACTCGAGAAATGGGCGGTGAGATCAGACTTGAGAGTGAGGCGGGGAAATATACGAGAATCAGCATTGTTGTACCCAAATATTGACGCGTTTCGATTTACATTTTAACTTTGAATTTAACACAAAAAGCGCAGGCGCTTAACCTGCGTTTTTTATTTGTCTACTATACTAATCTTGGAAACATATTAGAAGACTTTTGGAGGGAGAAAATGAACAAATTTTTAAGAAAAATGGCTGCGAGTTTATTGGTAGTAATGATGACGGCTACCTCAACCTTTGCAGTGGTTATGCCAACGACAACCCAAGAAGAGACAGTGACAATCGAAGCACCAAAGTATGTGTTCTATTTAATCGGAGATGGTCTTGGTTTTTCTCAAAGACAAATGGCGGAGTACTATTTGCAGAGTATAACTGGTGATGATTCTAGAAAGTTAGTGATGGATACATTGCCTGTATCGGGTATCAACACGACGTATTCGGCAGATTCATTGATTACGGATTCAGCGGCAGCAGGCACTGCACTGGCGTGTGGCATTAAAACAGCCAATGGCGTCATTGCAGAGGATTTAGAAGGTAATGCCGTTACTTCATTAATTGAAGCGGCTGAAGCAAAGGGCATGAAGACAGGACTTGTGTCAACAACGAGAATTACCCATGCGACACCAGCGACTTTTGCGTCGCATAATTCATCCAGAGATGACGAAAACGGTATCGCATTAGATTATGTGGATTCAGGTGTAGACTTTATTGCTGGAGGTGGCGCACGTCACTTTTTAGCGAGCACTACGCCAGCAAATACAAAAGACTATTCAGGAGAAACAATGAAGTCTAAGAGAAAAGACGACGTGGATGTTATAGCGGAATTTGAAAAAGTGGGCTATAGCACGTATATTGGCAAAGAAGGTACCGATGCTTTGATGGCAGAGGATTTCGCTGATGATGAAAAGGTCTTTGCAGTATTGACCAATTCGCATTTGCCATATGAAATAGATCGTCAGAATCTTTACCCTGAATTGCCATCAATCGGTGAGTTAACAGATAA
>JAFGTX010000226.1 GCA_016938815.1 Clostridia bacterium
GCTTCAATCGTCTGAGCAATGTTGAAGAGACACCAGTCCCCTTTGACATGACCATAAATGTCATTGTACAGCTTAAAATAATCGATATCTATGATAAAAACATGCAGTGATTCGTGTCCTTTTTTCGCCTCGTTGAATTGCTTTTCCACTTCGCTGAAAAACATCCGACGGTTGGGAATACGCGTCAGTTCATCAATATAGGAAAGGTTCTCCAACTGCTTATTGAGCCGCTTCAATTTCTGATTGGAAATCTCTAAATCCTTCGTCCTTTCTGTAACTTGTGACTCAAGAGATTCATTCATAAAGCGTAGCTCTTCAACCAATTTTTCGTTTTCTACAATCACATGCTCCGCCTTGGTCAGCATCGACGCAAAACGCGCACTCAGTTCCACGCCCTCAAGCGCAAAAAATAGCATAAATCCAATCGACGCCAGATAAGATAGCGCATAAGGCAAATAGTCTGCTATGGCATCGTTGAATAGGACAAACATCAACAGGAGCACCGCAATCCAAAGCAACCATTCATCTTCACCATCGCGTAATTTAAGCGTCAGTTTGATAAAGATTCGGATGAGAATCACGGCATAGCAGAAGACCACACATACGATCATAGAATCATTGAATGCCACGTTTGAACTCAGTAACGAAAGTGTTGTCAGCAGCCAAGAAAGCCATGACATCCCCTTCACCCATTTTTCCGGGAGAGCACCCGGTAGCCGTTCATGCAGGAATCGAACAAAGAAAAATAAGCCCAGAAAAAGTGGCACATAGCTAATGCGTATAAAGACCATCCACGGTAAATCCGGCACCAGTTGAATCAAAAGTCGCTGATTAACAACAAGACTTCTTATGCCAATCAAGAAAGCAAAAATCGAAAAATAGAAACTCATTTTCTGCTTTGTCCGAACATGGTAGTAGCTAAACACGATGGCACCCACCGTAAATATGATCGTTATGCTAATCAGATCCTTGAGGCGGTGGGATAAAGCATACACTTCCACGACCTCTTTATAACCGATTTTCACCGGCTGTAAAAAACTGTAACTATCGACATAATTGCTGAATTCCACATCTATGTGCGTTGCACCATTGCCTTTAAAATAGACGTTCTTAGGTGCATAAATACCTTTTGTCGTTTCAAGACTTGGGCCAACATGGCCTACTTCGCCCATCAGTTCATCATTGATAAAGATTTTGTAGGCAGAGCCCATATACTCGAAGGCCAAGCCATAATACCGAGGCGTTTCAGGCAAATTCACGGTCATCGAAATGGTACCATATCCTTTTCGTGGCGATTGTAGTGCCTCTGTACGCTCGTATAAGGAAGGCACAGACATCCAGCGACCAATTTGATTCAAAGTTTGATTCGCAAGACCCGTATCGCTTTTCAATAAAATTTCATCATAATAGTGCCACTGTCCATCCAATGAAATAAGTTGTCCCGAAGCAAACTGTGCCTCCGACAATTCAAGTTGCGCACCTTCAACCATCGCAATTTGCTCATGAACCAGTACACTAGGAATCCATGAAATCCCATACAATAGTGCCAAGGTCATGAAAAGATATAGATAATTTTTTAATTTCATCATTTTTCTCCATAGTAGTATCTATACCATTATATCGAACTTTCAGGAAATATAAACATGCTTCAAGTTTTTTTACAAATAAAAAACACTTCATAGAAGATTACCTCTTAGATAATCACCTACAAAGTGTTTCGCTCACTTTATGCACGCATACATACGGGATTGATGCCCGTACAGTAAATCGACTTGATAAAAAGCGTTCTCTGCAGTTGAAACTTCAGTTGATTTCCGATGACATTCTTAAACACATACACATCTATGCCTGACACATTAAAATGTTGATAACCTTCCAACGACTTCGGTTTTTCATGTCCAATACCTTGGACCTTAATATTGCCGCATCAACCGCCACTTACGGTTTGAATTTCCAGTGTAATGATAGAGTGCTTTTTCCTTGCAAGATAGTCCAGCACGTCTTGTCCAATCTCTACAGTCATATTCTCACCTGCCTCTCTATCACCATTATACCCCCTGCCTCCGGGGAAGTCTATTAAATTTTTGCCAACTTTTTGGAAACATTCTTAAATACTTTCCCGTCAAATAGCGGTCATCAATCAAAAGAATATCTCCGAAATCCTCTTCCGTCCGAATCAATCGGCCACCCGCTTGAAGCACCTTATTCATGCCCGGGAACACGTAGGCATAGTCGTATCCCGACAAGCCTTGTTGATCGAAGTAGTTGCCGATCAGCTGTCTTTCAAAACACAACTGTGGCAAGCCCACACTCACGATAATCACACCCGTAAGCCGCTCGCCCCGCAAATCAATGCCTTCTGAAAAAATCCCACCAAGCGTCGCAAAGGCCACTCGATTCACAGACGCCTCTGCATCAAAAGCATCCAGAAAATCTTCACGTTCTGTCTCCGTCATACCCACCCACTGACAGTCAAATTCTATATTTGGCACTTCTTTGTCCACCCGTTCATAGACTTGATTCATATAGCTGTAGGACGGAAAGAA
>JAFGTX010000035.1 GCA_016938815.1 Clostridia bacterium
TTCATCAAAGAAATCGCTGCAGAAATTGGCAAAGAAAAAATGCCAGTGCCAGTTAAGGAAACGAACGAAGAACGTGACAATGCCATTAAAGCTGCTATCGCAGATAAGTTAAATACAGCGGTAAGAATCGTAGACAAACATGACAGAAACAACGCTATCGACGACGTGAAGGATGCAATGCATGCAGAATTTGACGAAGTTTATCCTGATGATGTTGACTGGATGAACGGTTTCTTCAAATCTGTTGAAAAAGACATCGTGAGAAAGATGATTACCAATGAAGGTATTCGTCCAGACGCGAGAAAAATCGACGAAATCAGACCAATCAGCTGTGAAGTTGGTATTTTACCAAGAACACATGGTTCAGGTCTATTCAATAGAGGTCTTACACAAGCCCTTACTATTACAACACTTGGTGCTTTAAGTGAAGCACAAAGAATTGACGGTTTAGGTCTTGAAGAGTCTAAGCGTTATATGCACCACTACAATTTCCCTAACTTCTCAGTAGGTGAAGTTGGTTTCAGTAGAGGACCAAACAGAAGAGCGATTGGTCACGGCGCACTTGGTGAAAGAGCACTTGTGCCAGTCTTACCAAGCGAAGAAGATTTCCCATACGCAATCAGAATGGTTTCTGAGGTTATGACATGTAACGGTTCTTCATCACAAGCAAGTATCTGTGGTTCTTCTTTGTCACTTCTTAATGCTGGTGTTCCAATTAAGGCGCCAGTTGCTGGTATCGCAATGGGTCTTATCCAAGAAGGCGATAACATTTCAATCCTAAGTGACATCCAAGGAATGGAAGATGCCCTTGGCGATATGGACTTTAAAGTAGCGGGTACTTCAGAAGGTATCACAGCACTTCAAATGGATATCAAGATCGATGGTCTTAGCAAGGAAATCCTTGAAAAGGCAATGACACAAGCTAAAGTAGGTAGACTTCATATCTTAAGCAAGATGAACGAAGTTATCTCGGAACCAGCTTCAGACTTGTCTCCATATGCACCACGCGTATTCAATATCAGAATTAACCCTGACAAGATCAGAGACGTTATTGGACCAGGTGGAAAAACAATCACTAGAATCACAACTGAATGTGACGTTAAGATCGACATTACAGATGATGGTATGGTACTTATTACAGCTAACGACGGCTTTGGCGGTAAAAAAGCGCTTAAAGAAATCGAAGCGATCGTTAAAGAAGTTGAAGTTGGCGAAATCTATACAGGTAAAATCGTTAGAATCACTAAGTTCGGTGCTTTCGTTGAATTGTTGCCGGGCAAAGATGGCCTTTGCCACATTTCTAAGTTAACAAAAGAACGTCTTGAAAAAGTAGAAGACAAGTTCAAAGTTGGCGATGAGATCGTTGTCAAGGTTATGGAAATTGACGATCAAGGTAGAGTCAACCTTTCAAGACGTGCTCTATTAGAGGACGAAAAGGAAGACGAGAAGAAATAATCAAGCAATGATGATGAAATGATGAGACACCTCATGGATAATGTGCCGTGAGGTGTTTTTGCGTTTACAAGCCAAAATTCTGTGGTACAATTATGTAGGAAGACGCATATGTACAAGGAGGCAGAATTATGAAAAAGCAATTATTAGCGGCTATTCTATGTGTAATGTTAGTGTTGGCGGTTGGGTGTACAAAACCAGCGGCAGAACCAGCAGTAGAAGCGCCAGCTGAAGAAACAACTGTAGAAGCACCTGCGGCAGATGTCGAATCGGACGCTACAGAAACGCCTGTTGAAAAGGAAGTGGTTCGCGTAGCTGCTTTGAAGGGGCCTACAGGCATGGGTATGAGCTATTTAATGGAAGAGGACAGCTTAGAAACAACCGCTGTTGACTATGAATTTGAAATCGTCGGTGCACCGGACCAATTGGTTGGCCAAATTGCCAAAGGTGAAGTGGATATCGCTGCGGTACCGACCAATCTTGCAGCTGTGCTCGACGTGAAGACAGAAGGCAAGATTCAGCTTTTAGGCATCAATACGCTGGGCGTGCTTTATGTGGTAGAAAACGGCGATACTGTGCATTCGATTACAGATTTAAAGGACAAAATCGTTGGCGCTACTGGTAAAGGTGCGACACCAGAGTATGTGCTAAATTATTTGCTGGCAGAGAACGATCTTGTTTTAGATGAGAATGTTCAAGTAGACTATATGATGGAACACGCTGAATTGGCATCTATGGTAGCGGCGGGTGACGTGAAGATCGCCTTGTTACCTCAACCTTATGTGACAACAGTCATGATGGGTAATCCAGATGTCCGTATCGCGATCGATTTGAATGAAGCGTGGGTGGATTCTAGTGAAGCGCTTAGAAGTTTACCTATGGGTGCAGTCGTGGTGAATAAAGCTTATGCACAAGCACATCCTGAGGTTATTGAAGCCTTCATGTCAGAGTATAAGATCTCTGTGGATTACGTCAACAACAATCCAGAAGAAGCAGGTGCCTTAATTGAAAAATACGGCATCATTCCAAAGGCGGCTATCGCGACAAAGGCCATTCCAAACTGTAGCATGACATTGATTCCTGCTCAGGAAGCGAAATCGGATATCTTGGCATTTTACGAAGTGCTAAAATCATTCAATCCGCAGGCGATTGGCGGTCAGATTCCAACGGACGATTTCTTTTATCAAGAATAAGCATTGAAAATTTTAGACCTTAGATTGTTTGACAATCTAAGGTCTTTTGCTTTTTTTTGAGGCATGTGTAAAGATATGAAAAAATATCTTTACATCTTAAAAAAAGTGGCGTAGAATAAAA
>JAFGTX010000227.1 GCA_016938815.1 Clostridia bacterium
AGTATCTGTAACATGTTTTGCGCCACTTGAATCTGACCTTGATGTGGTCTTGCCAAATGGATTTTTTCATCATAGGCATCGATAATGCCACTTAAAGCCTCTACCGTCATCGAAGCAGAAATATCGGCGAGTTTCAGCACTTTAATGGCATCATAGGTCGCAAGGGCACCGACCGCAGTCAGCACACAAGTTCCGTTGATCAGGGCCAATCCTTCTTTTGAAACCAATTCCACAGGCTCAAGGCCTTCTTTTTTCAGCGCTTCGAGACCCTCTACAATTTCCCCCTTGTATCGTGCCTCGCCGCTGCCGAGCATAACCAGGACGATATGGGCAAGTGGACTTAAATCACCACTTGCACCTACCGAACCCTGTTCAGGGATGATCGGATGAATACCACAATTAAGCATATCGATCAGCAACTGTACCGTTGATAATCTGATTCCGGAAAAACCTTTTGCAAGCGCATTGATTCTCAGTAACATAGCTGCTCGAACCACTTCATCCTTGTAGGGGTCTCCCATACTGCAACAGTCTGCCAAAATCAGATTCTTCTGCAGCAACTTGGTTTGTTCCTTGGATATAACGACGTCTGCGAATAAACCAAAACCTGTTGTGATCCCATATACTACACGTTCTTCATTGACATAATCTTCAACCAGCTGTCTAGACGCTTGCATACGCTGGATCGCGTCATCACTCAACGCAACCTTTGCACCATTTCTAGATACTTCAATCAACGCTTGCAGCGTCAAACTATTTCCATCTAATTTAATTGTGTTCATCTTCTCTCTCCTCTATCTCTTATAAAATAACCGCCCCAATAATGCCGAATATAACCAGTGGTATATTGTAGCATAAGAAAGTCGGCACACATGTATCCCAAATATGGTCATGCTGACCATCGGCATTCAGGCCGGCTGTTGGCCCTAAAGTCGTATCAGAAGCCGGAGACCCAGCATCACCAAGCGCCGCTGCCACTGCAATTAAGAGTATGGTCGCCTGCACACTAAATCCAAGAGATTGAGCCAGCGGCACATAAATGGCAGCAATAATTGGAATCGTTCCGAAGGACGTTCCAATGCCCATGGTAATGACAAGCCCCATGAGAATCATAATCGTCGCCCCCATGAATTTACTGCTGATGGCAGCTGACGAAGCCGCAACTAAGGTTTCCACGCCGCCTGTTGCACGCATAACTGCTGCATAACCTGCTGCAACGAGCATAACAAAGGCAATCATACCCATAAGTTTGATACCGCCTGTCAACATATCCTCCAGATGACGCCACTCAATGACACGGGCAAGCAGCATAAAGGTCAAACCTGAAAGTGCACCAAGAGGCATAGAACCAAACTTGAGCTGTACCGCAATGGCAACAATACCAGCAGCCAGTGCAGCATAGTGTTGACGCGTAATCACGACTTTTTCATCAAGATCCACTATTTTGTGACCCTCCAATTCGACCGTGTGATATTCCCTTTTCTTTCTATAAACGACTAAAGCAATGATCAATCCCGTCAACATGGCCAATCCGGCAATCCAATTGGATCTCCAAACCATGTCCGTAGTAATCTCCATCCCACTTAATGTCATTTGATCTCTGATAATATTGTGATAAATAAGTCCATAACCTATTGGCAAGGTAATGTAAGGCGCTTTCAGGCCAAAAGCCAATGCGGATGCCGCTGCTCTTCTGTCTAAACCCATTTTATTCATCAATGGTAATAATGGTGGAATAAGGATTGGAATAAAAGCGATGTGAATAGGTATTACCGTACCGGACAAACAGGCAACAAAGGCTAGAACAACAAGCAGTACGATGCTTTTCCCTTTGATCATCTGTGCGATTTTCAAAGCCAAAACATCCGCTGCTCCACTTTTTGCAATAGCCGCCGCAAGTGCACCGAGCAAAATGTAACTGAGTGCCGTCTCAGCGTTACCACCCATGCCTCCAACAAGAACCCCCATGGTTTCTCCTATTGGCATGCCTGCCGCAACGCCCCCTACAAGAGCTGCCACGATCAAGGACAATATGACGTTCAGCCTCAACAAACACAAAACCGTCATAACAATAACCGACAACACAACTGGATTTGTTAACATCTTTTTACCTCCCTTATTTTTTTATCCCCCTTATATCTTTAAAATCTACCTGCCCCATTTTACCGGGACAAGTAGATTAATTGAGGCTTATCTAGGCGCCTTACCGTCAGGACCAAAGGTCGCATTTGGTGACCACCATAATGGTACTTTGATGCTTTCATCAGTCAACTTGCCTTTGCCGTTCGCAACATCCCTTGCAATTTCATAGCCTGCCTGAGCATGTCGGATAACACCGATACCCGAGTCCACCGTCATCGCCGCTTCAAGTCTGAAACCAGCTTCATCCGTACCGTCAGCGATCATGGTAACGCCTGTATGAACCGCTTCACCCATAGAATAGTTGGCCTGAATCGCAATCAAGTCACACATACCTGCACAGTTGAGTAGGCCGTTGAGGTATGGCCAGTCTGAGATAAGATCGCCACCGTCTTTCATATTTTCCGATTCGAAGGTTGGATTCACGATAGAGCCTGAGTCTAAATTATCTCTTGAAAAAGCAACTGGACCGCTGAGTTCACCTTTTTTAATGAGTTCATTGACTGCCAGTGCAAAACGCTTTCTTTGACCAAAGCCCATGTAGCAGATTCTTGCAGGCAATGCTTCGATTGGCAGATTCTTTCTCGCCAATTTGATCCATCTTTCTACCAGCGGGTCTCCTTTACAGATTTCAAGCGCCAATTCATCGGTTCTCGCTAAGTCTTCAGCGCTACCTGAAATACAAGTCCATCTGAAAGGTCCACGGCCTTCACAGAAAAGTGGTCGAATGTACTCTGAAACGAAACCTGGAATAGCCATCGCTTGCTCTTTTGGCATGCCTGCATCCATACATTCTTTACGGATACTGGTACCATATTCGAAGACTTCCACACCCTTCTTGGAGAAGTTGACCATGGTTGCCAATTGACGCTTCATCGTCTCTCTTGCATCTTCCAGATAGGCTTTTCTGTCTTTGGCACGGTAAGCATCTGCTTCTTCCCCTGTGTAACCAGATGGAATGTATGAAATCGGGTCGTGGCATGGACACATCTCACTGATGATGTCTGGCATGAATCCCTTTTGATAAGCTTCTTCGAATACATCTGCCGCATTACCGACGATTGCTACAGAAGTTGGTACTTTGTCCGCTTTTGCCTTATTGACGATCTCGATGGCTTCATCAAGTGAATAGACCATCTGATCCAAGTAATCTTTTTCTATTCTTCTCTTGATCACACGTTCATCAGCATCCACGATAATCGCGATACCGCCATGCATCTTCATCGCCCATGACTGGTTGCCACCCATACCGCCAGCGCCTGCTGTCATGTAGACTCTACCAGTCAAATCGTTGTTGAAACGCTTGATCGCGATGGCTGAAAGGGTTTCGAAAGTCCCTTGGATAACACCTTGTGTGCCTATGTATTCCCAAGGTGCCGCTGTATATTGTGCAAACATCGTGAGGTTCTTGTCTTGAAGATCATAGAAAGTTTCCCAGTCAGCCTTCATAATGTTGGTTGTGGCCATAACAACACTTGGTGCCAATCTATGGGTTTTGAAAATAGCAACAGGCATACCGGATTGAACCACTAGAGTTTCGTCGTCATCAAGGTTCTTTAATGAATCAACGATGGCATGATAGGATTCCCAGTTTCTTGCACACTTGCCGTTACCGCCGTAAATAACCAGTAGTTCAGGAATTTCCGCATTCTCCATATTGTTCTCAAGCATTCTCAAAATGGTCTCTTGTTTCCAGCCTTTACATCTTAAGGTGTCGCCTCTTTG
>JAFGTX010000228.1 GCA_016938815.1 Clostridia bacterium
AAGGGGCTTGAACGCATGGATAGCTTAATCAAAGGATAATAGATGAGGTGAAACAATGAAGAAAATATTCTTAGTAGGTATAATTGGCAGTGCTCTTTTGTGTGGTTGTACAGCTAATGCAATGGATAATGCTACGGCTCCGGATGCATCCAGTGTGGTTACAGATGGAGCGGGCGAATCAACTGTACAGGAAACTCAAGCGACACCATCGGTGTACTATCTGGCTGGGCGCGTAAAGGCCAGTCAATCCGCCGATGTATCCGTACCATTTACGGGACAGATTTCAGAGGTGCTGGTTTCTGTAGGCGATAGTGTAAAGAGGGGTGATCCCTTGATTCGATTTGAGAGTTCGGAAGTAGAAGCGAAGGTTGAGGTTGCGCAACAGGCAGTGCTTTTGGCAATGGCAAGCTATGAGAGGGCTCAACAGGGAGCTAGGCCAGAACAACTGGAGCAGGCGAAATCCAATTTGAATGTGGCAAAATCGAATTATGAAAATAGCGTGAAGGAGTTAGAGCGGCAGAAGACGCTTTACGAGGCAGGGGCCATTTCAAACAATACTCTTGAAAATTATACGCTTAAAACAGAAGGTGCAGAAGCGGCATATGTTAATGCGACAGAAGCACTTTCGATCTTGGAGACAGGTGAAAGCAAGACTTATCTCAACGTTTTGGAAAAGCAGATTGACCAAGCCAAAGCATCGCTTAGTGTAGTTGAGGTCGCTTTAGAAAAAATGACGGTTACAGCGCCATTTGATGCCGTGGTTGTAGATATTCCGGTGAGATCGGGAGAGTCCTATTTATACAAGACCTGCCTTGTGACTTTAGAAAATCAAAATATATTGACTGTAGACGCTTATGGTCCTGCAAGTGCGGTTGCCCATTTTGTAAAGGGAGATGCTGTAAGTGTACGCATTGCAGAGTGTCCAGATGAAGTGATGGCGGGCACCGTAGAATGGATTGGCAATAGTATTGATGCAAAAAGACAAGATGTTTTGGTGCGCGTTGCGCTGAACGCGTCGCCAGAGTTGATGGCAGGCATGTTTGCGGAAATTGCACCTAGCAACTAGGAGGTTC
>JAFGTX010000229.1 GCA_016938815.1 Clostridia bacterium
ACTTTCTCACTTGTACGCTGTTCTGCGTTTATCACGAAAAAAAGAGTGAGAGAACACCCGTAAGGATGCCACTCACTCTTACATATCATTATTTAGGCAACATCCTCTTCGTAGGATGCATTATGCTTTTAAAAATACTTGTCTAGTATATTATGCATTTTACCTGTCGTCAATATCTTTTTTTAAAAACCAACAATTAATTCTGCTTCGAAGAATTCATCCGATAACTTGATGCCGGATAGATAAACACTATCGCCAACTTTGAAATCCATGATGCTGGATTCGCTGCCTTCTTTGATGCCGATCATCCACACTTTACCTGCGCCATCTTTGACTTCCATGTTGTTGGTTGTTTTATAGATTTCAGTAATCATACCGCTGAATTTAACCTTTTCAGCGGTTTGTTCCACTTGTGTAATCACAGTCAATTTCTTGATGCCAAAAGCATCCATATCTAAGGATACATCTTGACCCAAGCGCAAACCGTAAACGTCGATCTTATCCGCGATGGATTGAGAGATCATTTCCACACCATCGGAAATCGGATAGGTTTTAAGTTCGCCGCTTGTTGAAAGTACGGTCAATTTTGGTGAGTCAGAGATGATGATTTCCTTAATGGTACCTTCATCTTCCGATACCATACCTGTACCTTCTATTTTTACAACCTTGCCGTATTCTGTGGTCACTTTTAGAATATCGCCTTTGCGGATATCTTCGCCACCTCGTGTAATGAGTTCGAAACCCTTTTCAATCGTTTGATTGATATAAGTACCGTCATCTAGGCGAACGCTTAATTTACTGCCCACTGCAAAATCCGTATCTGCGTTTAAAACACCGCTCACTTGATTGTCTTTTGTGTATACTGTAATCTTTTTGGCATTGGTTGATTCTGCATTCACAACGATTCTATCGCCCACAACCATATCGTCAATCCCGATAGACGCATTGTCCTTTTCTATCTCTACCGCTTCGTAGATTTTGAAATATTTGTTGGTGCCTTCGTCTTCACGCACGGTCAAAACGCGGTATGGCCCTTCGTCACCAGACAAAGTTTTTGAAATTTCAACAAAAGTACCTTCATAGCGGTCGAAATCCTTATCAATGACAATTTGAACCAAATTGCCTTGAATCAAACTGATCGTTACTTCTTGACCCTGTTCCAAATTCAACAATGATAAAGCCTTGCCATTCATCATGATTTTAGATTTTTCCGCATCATAGACTTTGGCTACGCCTTGGCTATCCTTAATTTCAACAAGCGCATCGTCTGTGTATACTTTGCCTATAGAGCCCTTGAATGTACCGGTTTCAGTAAACAAAGACTGTGGTTGCACACCTGTTGTCGCGCTAGCAGTGGTATCTCCAGTCACCGTGCTTGTTGTCGTAGAATTGGTGCCACCTGTAATCGACGCACCTTCACCCGGTTTGATGATCAAGTCAGAGCTTGAGTTCGTTGCTGTCTTAGAAGAATCCAGCGCATCATAAAAGCCAGAAAGCATCGCTGCCAAAAGTTGTCTAGATGTCAGCTCTTTCGGTAAGAACTTGCCATCCGCATTGCCCTTCGCACTGATTACGTCGTACTCAATCAATATATTGACATAAGTTGTTGCAGCAAAGTTGATATCAAAGGCATCTTTGAAATCAAAGCTAACCACTTTATCTAAGTTCTCTTTTTTGAAAATGTTTAGGGTTTTACCCATAAACACAGCTGTATCCACCTTCTTTGCGGTTGAGAGCTTGCCATCTTCCACAAAGAATTTCAATTCATCTTCTACAATCACTTTATTTTCTAATGCATACGCAACAGCAGGGTATGTCGCACCATAAGGCGACAATTCCTTAGGAATTTTCAAAGTTGTTAATGTGGCATTGTAACTCGCTACAAGCGCATCTTCATCTAGCGAATCAATCAGACCAGAAGCTTTTACCGTTCTGTACATCGCTACGATTACCTCTAATTTAGATGCATCCTGCGCCGGTTTAAATGTCGCGTCGTCGTATCCAGGCATAGCGCCCATTGTATTCATTTTTTCCACTACTGCATTTGCCCAATGACTCTCAGGAACATCTGTAAAAGACTGCGCTGCAAACGACGCACTCATCCCCGAAAATACCATCACTAGAGCTAGACAAATCGCCATCAGTCTATTTGGTTTCTGTTTCATCTTATTCCTCCTACAAAACAATGCAATTCCTCTTGTTGCAACCCATGCATAATAATCTATCCTCATTATATCATGTAATGAACGTATTACTATTACATTTTCTTGACAAGGCTCTTTATTAGTGCTTTGGAGAGTAACTTATGATAAGATATTAGTTGGAAAAGATTCTACTATTGAAAGATAGATTACGTCTGAAAGAGGTACCACATGATTTTAAAAATAGATCAGCAAGATATTTATTACGAAATACACGGCGAAGGCCCTCCACTACTGATGTTGCATGGATGGGGAAGTCATCTGAACAATTTTTCAGCCCTGATTGACACCTGCAAGACACAGTACACGGTTTACGCCCTTGATTTCCCAGGTTTTGGACAAAGTCCCGAACCGGAAACCACGCTCTCCATATACGATTATGCCGAACTGACCGAAAAGTTCATGGACGCGCTGAAGATTCCCGCGCCAATTCTCCTTGCACACTCTTTCGGCGGTCGTGTCGCACTCATCATAGGCAGCAGACGCAAACTGCCTAAGATGATTATTACCGGCGGCGCCGGCATCAGACCTGATAGAGCGCCAAGCTATTATGTGAAAACCTACGGCTACAAGCTCATGCGTTTATTGGCCAAAGTGCCCCTGCTGAACTTGGTCTTCAAGGAAATGGTAGAAGACTATCGTAAAAAAGTCGGTTCCAGTGACTACAATGCCGCTTCACCTAGGATGCGACAGGTCCTTTCAAAAGTGGTCGCGCAAGATTTACGCCATCACTTGAAAGATATCACAGCCCCTTGTCTGCTTATTTGGGGGGACTTGGATACAGCAACGCCATTAAAAGATGGCGAACTCATGGCACGGGAAATTCCGAATGCAGGCCTTGCGGTTATCAAAAAAGGTACCCACTACGCCTTTCTAGAGCAACATCAGCTGTTTGTCAGCATTATGAATAAATTCTTAGAGGAGTAAGCCAATGATACAGCACATGGTTGTCGTCTGCCTATGCGGACTTTCTTTATACAAAAATCAACGCGACTTACACATGTTCCAACAGAATAGTTATCGTCCGGAACGTTATATGAAGTGGCGCAAGGCACAGGAAAAAATTCACGGGTATGATGTGGCTCTTCTATACGCCATTATTCTTTTACTCACACAGCTTTACGTGACTTACCAACCTGCTAAGATGACTTTAATGGTACTAGGATACCTATTTATAGCCGTTTCAGCATTGGGCGTCAATTTGAGAATTGCAGCCTCTCCGGAGAAAAAGAAGCTGGTCTACACCAGCCGAGTCAAGCGTATGAACGCGACCCTCCTTATTCTCTACGCTTGTTTGATTGCAATCTCTTTGTTGCTTCCATTTGCCGTAGGTATAGTGTTTGCTGGTGCAACCGCTAGCTTTTCTTACGCGGTCATGCTCAAGGCCAATTGGTTGAACAAGCCCATCGAAACACACATCAACCACAACTTCATTTCAGATGCTAAAAATCGTCTGAAAGCCAATCCTAACCTGATCGTCATTGGTGTTACCGGCAGTTACGGTAAAACCAGCGTTAAAAATATTCTTTACCAGTTGCTCTCTCAAAAGTACAACGTACTGATGACACCAGAAAGCTACAACACACTACTCGGCGTCACACGTACCATCCGAGAGCGCTTGTTACCGACTCATGAAATATTCATCGTCGAAATGGGCGCCAAGCAACCTGGGGACATCAAGGAAATCTGCGATCTTGTCAATCCATCGATTGGCATCATCACTTCCATCGGCCCGCAACACTTGGATACCTTCAAAAGCATGGCCGCTATTAAAACAACCAAAGGCGAGCTCTTTGAAGGCGTAAAATCCGGTGGTAGCATCTACATCAATGTCAACGACGAGCACATCATGAGTCTGCCAAGAAGACAAGATGTCGACGTGACTTACTTCGGACTGGATGAAAAACATGCGTTACGCTCTGAACATCCAGGCTATTTTGCCACTGCCATCTATCTGGACAACAAGGGTACGCATTTCACTTGCAAAACCAACGATGGTCAAAGTGAAGAGATGGCCACCAAGTTACTGGGCGCGCACAACATCGGCAACATGATCGGCGGTATTGCCATCGCCTGTGACTTGGACATCAAACTAAGACGTTTGAATACCCTGCTCTATGACATAGAACCGGTAGAGCATCGTTTATCCTATAGAACGACCGGACTCAACTACACCATCATTGACGATGCCTTCAACGCCAATCCTGTAGGCTCAAAAAATGCGGTAGAAGTCCTTGGTCAAATGGCCGGAAATAAAAAAATCATCATCACACCGGGTATGATCGAACTCGGTGAAAAACAGTACGAGCTGAACAAAGCCTTCGGCAAAGCAATCGCTGGCGTTTGTGACTACACGATCTTAGTAGGTCCAAAACAGACGCAGCCAATACAGGACGGTCTAAGAGAAGCCGGTTATCCAGAAGCGCATTTGAACGTCGCACAAAACCTTAAAGCTGCTTTTGTCATCCTTAATCAGATTGTTGAAGAAGGTGACGTGGTCCTACTCGAGAACGATTTGCCAGATGCTTATAATGAATAGTTAAAAAAAGGAGACACTATGATCCACTTAGGTGTATTTTTCGGAAGCAACACCGTTGAACATGAAATATCGGTCATCACTGCCATTCAGGCTATTGAGCACTTAAAAAAATTGCCGAATTACAAAATTGTACCCGTTTACGTCTCGAAAAGCGGGGACACCTATACCGGCGATGCCTTGTTTGACATGGACAATTTCAAAAATCTCGAAAAATTAAAAACGCAGTTGACGCCCATTACACTGGTTAAAGGCAATCAGGTAGTTCAACTGCTTGAGATTCCATTTAAAGCCCTAAAAAATCCGGTGATTGACGAAATTCACGTCGCCTTTCCGATTTTCCACGGCAGCTTTGGTGAAGACGGCACCTTCCAAGGCTTGTTCGAACTGCTGGACATCCCTTATGTCGGTTGCGACGTCTTATCTGCCGCCACAACCATGGATAAAATAGCTTCAAAGCTGATTATGAAGGAATGCGGCATTCCCGTCGTAGATTATTATTGGCTCAACGCCAACGAATGGATTGAAGATCCTATGCAGCACATGCTAGCTATAGAAAAACAATTCACCTATCCGGTCATTGTAAAACCCGCCAACACAGGTTCCAGCATTGGCGTTTCCGTGGCCCACAACCGAGACGAATTAGAAAGCGCCATCAACTTGGTGCGCAAGTTTTCAAACCGGATTCTTATCGAATACATGGTCCAAAATATTATGGAAGTCAATATTTCGGTACTTGGCGACAGCGAGCACGCTGAAGTTTCTCTCATCGAGCGTCCGATTACTGCAGCCGAATTTTTGACCTTCAAAGACAAATACGAAAGCAATAGCAAAACCGAGGGCATGTCCTCGGCAAAAAGAGAAATACCGGCGATCTTGCCTGACGGCATGAAGGAATCCATCGAAGCAATCGCACTGAAAGCATTCAAAGTTCTTGATTGCAGCGGTGTCAGCCGTTTGGATTTCATCATAGACCAAAGCACAGGCACCGTTTACTTAAATGAGTTGAATACCATTCCAGGTTCACTTTCCTTCTATCTCTGGGAACCAACAGGGATACCCTATCCAGAACTTTTAGAAAGACTGATAGGGCTCGCTCACAGTAAACACCGCCGGAAAAAAAGATTGATATTCTCAAATAACACCAATATCCTTTCTGGTGTGGATTTGAAAGGAATAAAAAAATAGGAGGTATTCCATGAGCTATGCAAAGATTCTCATTGTAGAAGACGAAAAGGAAATATCCAACTTAGTAAAAGACTATCTTATGGCTTCAAATTATGAAGTCCTCGTTGCAGGAGACGGAGAAGAAGGTATTCATCTATTTCGAACAAGCAATCCAGATATGGCAATTCTAGATATCATGTTGCCAAAGGTAGATGGCTTTGAGGTATGTCGCACGATTCGTCAGGAGTCTCGTATTCCGATCATCATGTTAAGCGCCCGCAAAGAAGACACCGATAAAATTTTAGGCCTCGGACTGGGTGCTGATGACTACATTACCAAACCCTTCAGTCCTAGAGAGCTGATCGCCCGCGTTCAATCCCATTTGAGACGCTATAGCGAATTATCAGAACCTGTTCAAAAATCCGACGCGCTTGTAGTCGGCGATTTGGAAATTGATCCAAAGGCTTATATCGTTAAAGTAAGAGGCCACGAAGTGCCTTTTTCCGTAAAGGAATTTGAAATTCTTCACTACCTTGCTCTGAACATGAATCAAGCCTTGAGTCGCGAGAAAATTTTTGAAGCAATCTGGGGTTTCAATGAATATGGTGACATCAACACAGTGACTGTGCACGTACGCAAGATTCGAGAAAAAATAGAAGAAGATCCTTCTACACCAAAATACATTGAAACCATTTGGGGCATTGGTTACAAATTTAAAGCACCAAAAAAATAGGCAGGTGAATTCATGAACATAAAAATGACGATTAGAAAAAGACTCATCTTTTCCTATTTATCTTTGTTGGTCATACCGATTGTCATTGTCATCGCGCTCATTTTCCTTATTTCTTCACCGCTGATTAAGATGCCCGCTATCGAACGCATCGAGAACATGGATAACATCCAGACCGAAATTGGTGATCTCATTCAAAATGCCGTGGACGAGAACGGCAATCTCACCATGATTGATTCTGAAATCAAAGCATTGATAGACACGCGCTATATCAAACGCGTCATCTTCGTCAACAACGAGGATATCATCACTTACGACACCAGCGACTCGGAAACCGTTGGTTATGACATCAGCAAATTTGATGAACTGGGCATCACCATCTCAGATATTGAGCAGTATATTTACTATGGCAACAACCCGATAGGACGCCTTATCTTCTTCCCTTCCATTACGATAGAAGAAGCACTACGTTTCCTGCTTTACATTCCCGTTGCCATGGGCATTCTCTTTCTGGGACTAATCATCGCCATGATCGTTCTGTTATCGAAAATTATTTCGGACGGGATTTCCAAGCCTCTTAACGAGCTCAACGCCGCCGCAGAGCGGATCAGTAACGGTGATCTTGATTTTGAAATGACCTATAAGCAGGACGACGAACTCGGAAAGCTCTGTATCGAGTTCGACCGTATGCGCCTTAAACTCAAGGAATCTCTGGACAAGCAAGCCAAGTATGAAAACTCTCGAAAATTATTACTCGCCAGCATTTCACACGATTTAAGGACACCTCTTACCTCTATCAAAGGCTACATCGAAGCCTTACAGGATGGCATCGTCTCAGATGCCGAGGCACAAGAACGCTACATGAATATCATCGTGGCGAAAACAAACAAGTTGAACACGCTCATAGACGATCTTTTCGTCTACTCTAAAATGGAGCTGGGCGAATTTAAGATTGAACAAATTCCTGTGCCGTCCGATTTCCTCTTGGAAGGCCTTTTGATTCCAAAAATCGATGAATATGCCGATGCACCCTTCGAATTCATTTTAGATCGAGCCTTTCCAATGGTTATGCTCAACGTCGATCAAAAACGGATCAGTCAGGTCATCGACAACGTCATTCACAACGCCAGTAAATTTACACAAACCTATATCAAGGTCAGCGTAAATATCCAGAAGCAATACCTGCAGCTTTTTGTCGAAGACGATGGCTGTGGCATTCCAAAAGAGGAATTGCCTTTTATCTTCGACCAATTTTACAAGGTCGAGAAATCCAGAAACTCTTCAGAACAAGGTACGGGACTGGGGCTTGCCATAACCAAACGACTCGTGTTGGCACATGGCGGAAAAATTAGCGTTAAAAGCGTTGAAGATCAAGGAACGACTTTTAAAATCGAATTGCCGATTGCCAAGAAACCGAATTAAGCTAAAAAAGACTTCTTCATCTATCGCTAGATGAGAAGTCTTTCTATTTTTTCCTTGGAAACAATCAGCAAAATACCCCCTAAAACACAAAGCAGACTATTGGCCCAAAGAACAGGTTCTGTCAAAAAAGCTTCCTGTAGAATCCCAAGCGTCACCGCATATAAATTGTTCACAAAGTGGGCAAACATGCAAAGGACAACCGATTCCGTCCTGTAATAGAGCCATCCCACGATTAAGCCCAACACAAAGGCATTGACCCCTTGAAGCATGTTTAGGTGCACAAAAGCAAAGAAGAAGGCGGAAATCACAATAGCCCAAAAAGCATTGAGGCGTTTGAGCATGCCTCCCAGCATAAATTTTCTGAATAAGAGCTCTTCATAAAACGGTGCTAAAACCACCACGCTGAACAAGGCATAAATCGGCCATGTAAACAAATCGTCAAAGGCTTCCACCAACTCCTCGCTCACTTCGACATACTGGGTCAAAACATAGGCGACTGAATTGTCATAGAGCAGTCGGAAACCGACAATCACCAATATGATAATGCCTAGAAATATTTTTCTGGAACGGATTTTGGGTTCAGGCTGTACCACGACCGGCGTCTCGCCACCATAAGCATCTCCCAGCAACTCTGACAGTGTCAGAGGATTCGTTTCCTCCCTATAAAATCGTATAACCATCCAAAGCACCAGACCCTTGGATAGGAGTTCTGAAGCTACCAAATAAATCAGGGAGCTTTCACCAAGAACCGCTTCCAGGGGCATCATCATCATATAGGCAATCATCTCTACAAGTATAATCTTCAGGAG
>JAFGTX010000230.1 GCA_016938815.1 Clostridia bacterium
ATAATTATATCCATAAATAATTAAAAAAGCACTCGAAATCGAGCGCTTTTCATATTATGTAATTGAGCAAATCGTAAGCCGGGTTCTGTCGTGGACAATCATCTATCTCGACCTGCTGTTACCAGACAGGCTCTAGCAACCTACCTACGGGAAGAGACGAGCAGCCCCTTTTTTATATCCCTACTTGGTCTTGCTCCAGATGGGGTTTACATAGCCGTAAAGTCACCAATACGCTGGTGCGCTCTTACCGCACCTTTCCACCCTTACCTGAAAAATTCAGGCGGTATCTCTCTGTTGCACTTTCCTTGGAGTCACCTCCACTGGGTATTACCCAGCACCCTGCTCTATGGAGCCCGGACTTTCCTCACATAAATGCGCGATTGTCAGATTTACTCAACACCTATCTTACAACAGATTGAGCTGGGAATCAAGCCTTAATAGACTTTGAAGGGATTTTCCAAAAATTCTGACTTAATGATACGCACTTCATAATTCTTTGAAGTACATTTTTCCGTTAAATAATCCCTTAAATAATCGACGTAAATGCCTTCCGTCTCATAGTGGCCTGCATCGATGACACACATATCAAGTTCTTCTGCCAACTGAGCTTCATGGTATTTCACATCCCCTGTAATGAAAACATCACAGCCCTTTCGCTTCGCTGTATGGATAAATTCTGAGCCCGCACCAGTACATAGGCCCACTTTGTAAATCTTTTCAGGTAGTATACCAGCAACACGCATATAATTGCTCCCCAGCACTGACTTCAAGCGCTCAATAAAAGCCTCACCCGATAGTCCTTGAGTAAATCTTCCAACGCGACCCAAGCCATAGGCTTTCTCAAGATTTTCCATTTTAAAAATATCATAAGCAGGTGTTTCATAAGGATGTGATTTTAGGAGCGCACGGGTACACTGGTCCAGTACTTCTCCCAGTACGATCATTTCAAGACGCACCTCTTCGACGAATTCACGCACCCCCACATTGCCAATGGCTGGATTGGCCCCCGTCAGCGGTTTAAAACTGCCTTGACCCGTCACTTTAAAATCACACTGCTCATAATTACCAAGTCGACCAGCACCGGCCTTAAAAAGCGCTTCTTCCACTACTGGAACACTGTCCGTAGGGACCATGGTCACCAATTTGTAGTAGGCATCGCTGCCGCTAACATCCAGAACATCGACCTGTTCCAGTTCAAGCAAGCCCGCCAGATAGTCATTAAGACCGCCTGCCGTAATATCCAAGTTTGTATGGGCCGCATAGACGTGAATATCCGCTTTGATGAGTTTGCGAATCAGACGCCCCTTGTAACTTCTATCCGTAATGCTCTTTAAGCCCTTGAAAATCATAGGATGATGACTGACAATCAAATCCACATTTTTTTCGATGGCCTCATCGACGACCGCTTCCGTGACATCTAGTGTCACCATGACTTTCTGAATTTCCAGTTGGTCACTACCAATTAAGAAACCAACGTTGTCCCAATCTTCCGCATAGCGTTTCGGTGCCAGCTGTTCCAATAGATTGATTATTTTTTGCGAATTGATGAACACTTAAATCAACTCCTTTAACAGACTTATTTTCCTTTCTATTTCAAGCAAATAGTCGCCTTGATCTTGACTAGCGTTTTCTTTTACAGAACGATAGATTTTTTCATATTTCTTGAGCTTGTGTCCCATAAAGCCCTTTGTCTTCTCATCGGTTTGATGTACCAGCAATGGACCGATTTCGTAGTAAAAAGGTTCATCAATCATCATCTCTCCCGCAGTGACCTTCATCACCTCGTAAAATTTTTCACCTTCCACTTCGATATGTTCTTCAACAATTTTAAAATGATGAGACTCCAGATAGGCTCGCAGTACTTCCTGACCGATCATAGGCTGAAGGATCAAAAAATTCAGGCTTTGTGCCAGCGCATAGTCCGCTTCGATAATTTCAGCGATCAGCGGCCCACCCATGCCTGCGATAATTACGCCTTCAATTTCACCCATAGCGTAAGGTGCAAGGCCAGATCCCTTTCTAACTTCCACATGATTGGCAAAACCATAACGTGCTATGGTATTCTGCGCGTTGAGTACCGGCCCATCTACCACATCAGACGCGATGGCCTTTGTCACGATACCACGTTCTATAAGCGCCGCTGGGATGTAGGCGTGATCTGTACCAACATCGCCAATACAAGTGCACTCAGGAACCATGGATGCTATTTTCTCTAATCTTGGTGTCAATTTCATCGTCATTCCTCTTTCTCTTTAACACTTTCTTGAAAAAAAAGATTCGCATACGCGAATCTTATTCTAAATAATCTTTAAGTTTTTTGCTTCGACTCGGATGCTTTAATTTTCTTAAAGCTTTGGCTTCAATTTGACGAATTCTTTCTCTTGTTACGTCAAATTCACGACCAACTTCTTCCAAAGTTCGCGCCTTACCGTCCTTGATACCAAAACGTAACTCAAGCACGCGTTTTTCTCTTGGCGTCAACGTATCCAGTACCTCGATCAATTGTTCCTTTAACATGGAGAATGCCGCCGCATCCGCTGGTGCAGGTGCATCGTTATCCGGTATAAAGTCACCCAAGTGACTGTCCTCTTCTTCACCAATTGGTGTTTCAAGCGACACCGGTTCCTGAGCGATCTTAAGAATCTCTCTTACCTTTTCAACCGGCATATCCATCTCTTTTGCAATTTCCTCAGGTTTTGGTTCTCTACCAAGTTCTTGAAGCAATTGTCTTGAGACTCTGATTAATTTATTGATGGTTTCCACCATATGCACTGGAATACGGATAGTTCTTGCCTGGTCAGCAATGGCTCTTGTAATCGCCTGTCTAATCCACCAAGTCGCATAGGTTGAAAACTTATAACCTTTTCTCCAGTCAAACTTCTCTACAGCCTTAATAAGACCCAAGTTACCCTCTTGGATCAGGTCTAGGAAAAGCATGCCTCTACCCACGTATCGTTTAGCAATACTTACTACCAATCGAAGGTTGGCTTCACAAAGCTTTTGCTTTGCAATTTCATCGCCTTCTTCCATACGCTTCGCTAAATTAATCTCTTCATCACCTGAAAGCAATGGCACCTTACCAATTTCTTTCAAATACATACGAACAGGGTCGTCAATATTCATGCCCTTAGGAATGGATATATCTATTTCCTGCTCATCTTCATCTTCAATGCTTTCCGGAACATCGTCCATGTCATCCATGTCGTCATCGTCATCCGGTACATCGTCCTCTTCGCTGATTACCTCTATTCCCATAGAAGTCAACGAGTCGTATATATCATCCAGTTGATCCTTATCAATATCAACCTCTTCTAATACAGACGCTATTTCCGAATAAGTCAGTGAGCCTTTTTTCTGTCCGATCTTTACAAGTGATGCAACTAATTCCTTTTCAGACGGTTTAGCCGTCGGCATTATTGTTGCTTTTTTACTCAATTGACTTCCCTCCTTTCTAATGATTACGTTTAATTTTCATCTCTCGTAATGTTTGCTGCAAGGTTTGCTCTGTTTTAGTCAACACATTACAAGTATTGAGCACTTCATCTCTATTGTCGAGAGCACTGGAATGTAAAAGCTTCAAATACTTTTCCCTTTCATCTCTGACCTCTTTAATAGATTGCTCAATGCCAATCATTTTATGTTTATAAATAACTTCGTCAATCTCGTTTACTTCATTCGTTGATGGTATTGCCCGTTTCATTAATTTTTCGAGCAATAACAGCTGATCAACCTCTAAAACATCTGCAAAGTTACTTATTTCAATCTTGTCTCTTGTCTCATATGCATATACAAATGCCGTCATATAAGCCTTCAATATATCATTGGTGAAATTTTCGACCGGCAACTTAGCGCAAATCAACTGACAATTCGATTTAGAAGTATAGGCAAGCGCCAAAAGACGTTCTTCCAAGATATCAATCGGTTGTCGTTTCTTGACCTGTGTCGTCGCAGATTCCTTCTTATGATATATCTTCACCTCATCCTTTACCACATTTCCAACCACACTTCTAATATAGCTTTCATTCAACTGCGGAAAGTTTGACATCGTTCTTATAAAATACTCAACTTTTATATTATCTGATAAATCGTCAAATATTTCAACTGCTTTTTTTATAAATTCGACTTGTTCTTCTTCATTCGAAAAATCATATTCGCGGCTCAAGGCTTCAAGACTGTACACTACACCCGCTTTCGCACTGGAAAGTTCCGCTAAAAATTTTGTTTTGCCATACTTCTTGATATATTCATCAGGGTCCAATCCTTCGCCGAGTTGAAGCACCTTTACCATCGCCTTGATGTCTTTTAAGACTTCAACACTTCGCAGCGTTGCTTTGACACCCGCCGCATCCGAATCGTAACAGATCACCACCGTTTTCGCATATCGGTCAAGTAATTTGCCATGCTCCTTCGTAAGGGCAGTACCAAGCGTTGCAACCGCGTTTTCTATGCCAGCGTTATGAAGAGCAATCACATCCATATAACCTTCCGTGACAATAATGGTATCATCCCATGACTCTATATGATTTTTAGCCAGATTCAAACCGTAGAGCGTCTTGCTTTTGTTGAAAAGAATCGTCTCCGGCGAGTTGAGATACTTGGGTAATGAATCATCCATGACACGACCGCCAAAACCAATCACTTTACCCCTGACGTCTATAATCGGGAATATGATTCTATTTCTGAATCGATCGTAATAGCCTGATTGATCTTTTCTCTTTATAATCAGTCCAACCTGCTCCAAGATAGATAATTCCTTGCCAGAAAAAGACTTGATAAGACCATCCCATTCATCTTGAGCCAGTCCCAACCCGAACCGTTTAATAATCTGACGATCCAGTCCTCGATTAGCAAGATAGGAAAAACCGATGGAATCCGGTGCAAGATTTTTATAATAGTACATCGCCGACGCACGCATAACATCCATCATATGAGATTTTTCATCACGAGAAGCCTGATTTTCTTGGCTGTTTCCGGATTTGGAATACTTGTACTGCTCAATAGGAATATTGAACTGTTCCGCTAGCGCATCCACCGCATCAAGAAAATCCAAATTCTCTATTCTCATCACAAACTGGATGGCATTACCCGCCGCACCACAACCAAAGCAGTGAAAAAGTTGCTTGTCCTCCGACACGATAAAAGATGGCGTCTTTTCAGAATGAAAGGGACAAAGCCCCTTGTGATTTTTCCCCATTTGCTTCAATTGTACATACTGAGATATAACAGAAACGATGTCGACATTTTCAAGAATAATATCGCCTAGATTTACATTGTGTTTCATTATTGACCACCATTCCTTATGTCTCTATCTTTATTTATTCGCTATGAAATGATAAAACCCTTTATTCAATTTGATATTTACACGAAATATTTATCATCATCTAAGTCCAAAATCGAGGAATGAAAAGTTCTTTATATCGCGTAACCGCATAGCGGTCCGTCATGCCTGCAATATAGTCCTTCACTGCATCGTTGCCATGTCCTTCACTATAAAGAGCATAAAGTTCCATCGGCAGTGCACTCGGATTTTCAACGTAATAATTATACAGCGCTTTGACGATCATGCGCGCCTTGGTCTCCTCCTTCTTCGCTTCCGGATTCAGATAAACGTGCTCGAACATATACTGTCTCAACTCCAAAAAAGATTGGCTGACCGCATCACTCATCAAAATATCATCTTGATTCAGGCTGGTAGAAATAACATCCATAATCAGCGTGTTGATCCGCATGCTATGGGTCCTACCAATCAAATCAAATACTGGTTGTTCAAATAAATCCATCGTTAACACGCCTGCTCTGATTGCATCGTCTATATCGTGATTGATATAGGCAATTCTGTCGCACAGTTTAACCACTCTACCCTCCAAGGTAATAGGGTTCGTTTCGCCAGTATGATTGAGAATACCATCTCTGACTTCCTTAGTCAAGTTTAGTCCAGAGCGTCCGTTACCACGTGTTTCCAAAAGACTGACCACCCGCTCACTTTGAATATTATGATGAAATCCGCCTTCATGCACCGCATCCAAAGCGTCTTCTCCACAGTGTCCAAAAGGCGTGTGTCCGAGATCATGACCAAGGGCAATGGCCTCCGTCAAATCCTCGTTGAGTCTGAGTGCCCGAGCAATGGTCCGAGCAATCTGAGACACCTCCAAAGTGTGTGTTAGACGTGTTCTATAATGGTCACCCTCCGGCGATAAAAAAACCTGCGTCTTATGCTTTAGCCTTCTAAAGGCCTTCGAATGTATGATCCTATCCCTATCCCGCTGAAAACACGTCCTCACGTCACAATATTTCTCTTCAGTCTCTCGTCCAAGGGACTGGGAAGCTTTCGCCGCGTAAGGTGACAGTATTTCCATTTCCAATGCTTCGCTTCGTTCACGAAAATTCATCACGTCACCACCTTTACCTTACTTATAAAAAATTTTTCATTTTCATACTATAATATAAATACCATATTAATTTTAAAAACCCTTTTTTTAATCGAAAAAGGAATGAACCAATCGATTCATTCCCATTTCGTTTTATTGGGCTAGGTTATATTAAAAGGTTTTACTTAAGCTTTTTCTCTGATTGCCGCCTGCGCCGCCGCCAACCGTGCAATCGGTACTCTGAAAGGAGAACAAGACACATAGTCGAATCCCAGTTCATGACAGAAAGCGATAGAATCAGGTTCACCGCCGTGCTCGCCACAAATACCGAGTTTTAAGTCAGGCTTCACGCTTCTTCCAAGCTTTTTTGCCATACGCATTAATTTGCCGACACCCTTGATGTCGATCGATGCAAATGGGTCGCGTTCAAATACTTCTTTATGAATGTACTCTCCAATGAATTTACCTGCATCGTCTCTTGAGAAACCAAGCGTCATCTGAGTCAAATCATTGGTACCAAAGGAGAAGAAGTCCGCATGCTTTGCAATATCATCCGCAATAAGAGCCGCTCTAGGCACCTCAATCATCGTACCAACTTTGAAATCCAGTTGAAGACCCGCCTCTTCGAGAACGCGTTCTCCTGTTTCAATGACAAGGGCTCTAAGTAGCGATAACTCTTTTTCATGGCCAACCAGTGGAATCATCACTTCCAACACAGGCGTTTCACCACCTGATTTCACAACCGCTACGACCGCTTCAAAAATAGCACGGGCCTGCATCTCGTAGATTTCTGGGTAAGTGATCGCCAAACGACATCCTCTATGTCCTAGCATCGGGTTAAATTCTTTCAACTCTTCAACTGTTTGCTTCAATTCCTTAAAGCTGATGCGCATATCCTCCGCTAATTTTTCAATATCTTCATCTAAATGCGGCAAGAATTCATGAAGTGGTGGGTCTAAAAGACGAATGGTTACTGGGCGCGGTGCCATCACCTCAAATATGCCAATGAAGTCTTCCTTTTGGAAAGGCAAAAGTCTTTCAAGCGCTTCTTGTCTTTCATCAATGTTTTTTGAAAGAATCATCTCTCTAACAATCGGAATACGCTCTTCTTCAAAGAACATGTGCTCCGTACGGCAAAGACCAATACCTTCAGCGCCGAAATCGACCGCCTGTCTTGAATCTCTTGGATTGTCCGCATTGGTTCTGATCTTAAGGGTACGAATCTCATCCGCCCATGACATGAATAGTCCAAAGTCACCTGACATTTCCACTTCTCTCGTATTCAATTGACCTTCATAGATCGTACCTGTGTTACCATCTACAGAAATGAAATCGCCTTCTCTATAAGTCGTACCATAGACATAGAACACCTTGTTGACTTCATCTACTCTAACATCACCGCAACCAGCCACGCAGCATTTGCCCATACCTCTTGCAACGACCGCCGCGTGGGATGTCATACCGCCTCTTGCCGTAATAATACCCTCAGCAGCTACCATACCTTCGATATCCTCAGGTGATGTTTCCGTTCTTACCAAAATCGTTTTAACGCCTTTCTCCTTTTGCGCCACAACGTCCTCTGAATTAAAGAAAACGCGTCCTGACGCCGCCCCTGGAGAAGCTGGCAATCCTTTGGTAATCACAGTAGCTTCTTCTAAAGCCTTTTCGTCAAAGGTTGGATGAAGCAAAGCATCGATTTGTTTTGGATCCACACGCATAATGGCTTCTTCTTTTGAAATGATGCCATCGGAAACCATATCCACTGCAATTTTCATCGCGGCTTTAGCCGTTCTTTTGCCCGTTCTAGTTTGAAGGAAGTACAGTTTACTTCTCTCAATAGTAAATTCTACATCTTGCATGTCTAAATAATGATGCTCTAGTGTTGCCAATGTTTCCATGAACTCGCCATAGACTTCCGGCATCACCTTTTCCAGTTCCGATACAGGTTGCGGCGTTCTGATACCTGCAACTACGTCTTCACCTTGAGCATTCATGAGAAACTCTCCAAACACTGCATTTTCACCAGTAGATGGGTTTCTTGTAAAGGCAACACCTGTACCCGAAGTATCGCCCATATTGCCAAATACCATCGATTGAACGTTAACCGCTGTACCGATGTTGTGTGGAATATTATTCAAATTTCTATAAACAATGGCACGGTTATTATTCCACGAGCGGAATACCGCTTCAATTGCCATCAACAATTGCTCTTTTGGATCTTGCGGGAAAGGTTGCTTCGTTTGCTTAAGCACAATTTCCTTATATGTTTCAACAAGCGCTTTTAAACTCTCAGCCGTCAAATCGACATCCTTTTCAACACCCTGTTTTGTTTTCAAGGCATCAAGCGCACGGTCAAAATGAAACTTCTGGATCTCAAGCACCACATCACTGAACATCTGAATGAATCTTCTATAACAGTCATATGCAAAACGCTCATTTTCCGTCAATTTCGCTAAGCCGATAACCGCATCGTCATTAAGGCCTAAATTCAGCACGGTGTCCATCATACCAGGCATAGAAATCGCTGCACCGGAACGAACAGAAACCAAAAGTGGGTCTTCCGTTGAACCGAAGGTTTTGTTCATCACTTTTTCCAATTGATTAATATGTTCGAAAACCTCGGCTTCCAGTTCAGCACCCAAGGCTTTATCATTTGTGTAGTAAGCGGTACAGGCTTCCGTTGTAATGGTAAAGCCATCTGGCACCGGTAGACCGATTTTTTTCATTTCGCAAAGGTTCGCACCCTTGCCACCTAGAAGTTTTTTATTTTTACCGTCGCCGTTTTCAAAACTATAAATATACTGAGCCATTTCTCCATCCTCCTAGTAACGACCATTGATTATGTCGATTATTATGTTGGCAGTTTCCTCAACCGCTTTTGATGCCACATCGATTACAGGACATCCAATTTTCTTCATCACGCCGTCCGCATAATCAAGTTCTTCTAAAATTCTATTAACATCGGCATAGTTTGCCGTATTTTTTAATCCTAAGGCTTTCAAACGTTCTTTTCTGATTTCGTTAAGCTTGACTGGATCTGTCGTTAGACCAATAATCTTGCTCGGGTCGATTTCAGAAAGTTCCTTTGGTACCGGCACTTCCGGCACCAGTGGCACATTGGCCACCTTGATATTTCTATGGGCCAAATACATACTCAGTGGCGTTTTCGACGTCCTTGAGACACCGATAAGTACGATATCCGCTTTCTTGATACCCCGCGGGTCCTTGCCATCATCGTATTTAACTGCAAATTCGACCGCTTCAACTTTTCGGAAATACTTCTCATCCAGTCTATGGATGATACCTGGCTCCAGTTCTGGTTCTCTCCCCAGCGCCTTACTGAAAGTATCCAGTAACGGTTTCATGACATCAATATAACAAATGTCGGCTTTGGTACACTCTTCAACTAATTTATCACTTAAATTCTGTAGGACGGTTGTGAAGACAATAATCGAATTACCTTTTTTTGCCTCATCCATAATGTCCATGACCTGTTCTTCATTGTTGACATATGAATATTTGATGATTTCATAAGAAAAACCTTTAAACTGCTCCACCGTGGCACGCGTTACCATTTCAGCCGTCTCACCGATTGAGTCCGACAATACAAAAATCTTATAACCATTTTCCATAAACGTTCCTCCTATAAACCCAGTTCTACAAATTGTATCGCAATATTGGTCTTAGAAAATCTTCCAACGACTTTGTATAACAACTCACCGTCTTTGCAGTGTTCAACCACAACCGGTAAGCTGTCAATCTCATGTGTAATGATCTTTTTAGCCGCCTCCAAAATGGAGTCCGTTTCTTGACAAACCACAACATTGGGCATACGTGTCATAATCATACCAATTGGCATTTTATTGATATCCGAACCCCCAATAGCTGTTTTAAGAAAATCTTTTCGAGAGACCACACCTACTAGATACCCTTCTGAAACGATTATTAACGTACCAACATCTTCTAAAAACATCGCAACAATACCATCATAAACTGATGACTTTTCATCAATCACAATTGGTAGCGACATCAAATTCCCGACCTTGGTGCTTTGAATCAGCTTACTAAGGCGTTCACGTTCTTCGCTTTTTACATAAAAATAGCCCACTTTAGGCTTTGCTTCTAAAAAACCCGACATCGTCAATACCGTTAAATCAGACCGCAGCGCTGATCTTGAAACATTTAAGTACTTGGCGATATTTTCACTTGTGATGGGCTGATGGGCTTTTACGATTTCCAATATTTCCTGTTGACGCACCTTTAATTCGATATTTCTCACCTCTTACGCTCTATATTGTGCTGCACTATTTGTTTAATACGCTTCATATGTGTTACATTATAAACTATATTTTTAGTTTTGTTTAGTCCTTTTTTGAAATTATTTTTTAATTTAAAATGTCTGAAAACTAAAAAATAGAAGGGCTGAGCCC
>JAFGTX010000036.1 GCA_016938815.1 Clostridia bacterium
GAAATTAAAGAAAAAACACCATTCTACAATAAATGGTGTTTCTTTCTCTTTCTTACAAAGGTAGAGGCATCTATTCCCAGTGCCTTGGCTGCATCCCGTACATTGCCGTATTGTGTAAAGGCCTTCTCGATCAAATCCATCTCCACACGGGCAACCGCTTCCTTCATATCCATAATGCCGCTACTCCCCATCATGGTGTAGCTGACTTCTTTTATATCTCTCGGCAAAGCTTCTATTTCTATTTTGCTGCCTTCTGACATGACATAGCATCGTTCAATGATATTCTTAAGCTGACGCACATTGCCCGGCCATTCGTAATGGCAAAAAGCATCCAAAACAGCTACCGACAGCTGCTTATCTTCCCCATACCGTTCATTCAACCGGTCTAAAAACAGTTTTGAAAGAGGGGCGATGTCTTCTTGCCGCTCTCTCAGCGGCGGCATCTTAATCGGCACAATGTTGAGTCTATAGTACAGATCCTCTCTAAAGGTCCCCTCTAGAGTCATTTGGTACAAATCTCTATTGGTCGCAGCAATGACGCGAACGTCAATTTTTTTAGGTTTAACCGCGCCAACACGCTGGACTTCACCTTCTTGAAGCACACGTAGGAGCTTGACCTGCATGGAAAGAGGCAGTTCCCCCACTTCATCGAGAAACAACGTGCCCTGATCCGCTACTTCAAATAGACCCGCCTTGCCGATGGTGTTCGCACCGGTAAAAGCCCCTTTTTCATATCCGAAAAGCTCGGACTCCACCAAGTGTTCTGGAATAGCGCCACAGTTCACGCTAATAAAGGCTTCGTCTGCACGCAAAGAGTTCTTATGGATGTATTTCGCCAAAACTTCTTTACCCGTACCCGTTTCTCCAGTGACAATCGCCGTCGTCTCTTTTTTCGCGATGCGGTTCGCCATGTTGATAACAAATAGCGACTTGGGGTCTTTGACCACCATATCTTCATCTTTGAAAATCTGCATCTGCATTTCAGATACGATTTCCTTGTTTTTATCGATTTCCTGCTTCAATATTTCTAAGTCAGTGACATCACGAACATTGGTCACGACAATTTCTATATTGCCCGCCTCGTCCCAAAAAGGGTTGGATGTCACTAGGAGTTTTTTCTTGTGATTGATCCACTGCTCTAGGGTGACCGGCCTTTTTTCCTTAAGTACAATCAGTGATGCTGATTTCGAAACAATCCCCTCTTGTTCAAGATCGTTCATATTACGGCCAATTAATTTTTCACGCTCAATACCCGTCAGTTTTTCATACGCCTTATTGACCTTCAGGGTATTGCCTGCGCCATCGGTAATGAATATGCCGTCGTAACTGGACTCGATAATCGTATCCAGCAAGTCGTACATCGCCTTCAATTCATGAATTTCTTCCTTGATTCTCTTTTCACAGCAGGCGCTTTTTTCGCAGATATCATTGCAATAGGAACCTAAATTATTTTTGTCCATGTGTAACATCCTTTTTATAAAGAACAACACCTTCTTTATCTATGTGCTCTTTCAGCCTATCACTTGAAATATCACGATAGCAAAGCACATCAAAAAAGTAGGGTAACGGGTATTCTTCATTTAAAGCTTCACTAATACCTCTAGTCACACTTCGGGTTACATTTTCACCTAAAATGGCTAAATCAACATCCGACCCCTGTTTATAATTTCCCATAGCCCGGCTTCCAAATAAAATAACCGCTTCTACAACTTCATACTTTCGAACCGCTTTTATGATAAAATCCATGTCCCGTTCCAATAGACCATACATCTTATAATTCTCCACTCAGTTTTTCATACAGCGCTCTTAAACTTGGATAATAAACTTGGATAATATCATCCAACATTTTCTTGGCCATCTTTTCATCATAGGTATGTACCGTTAAATTCCGATCAGCAAGCGCATCCATCCAAACATGACCATCTTCAACAAGACCAATTTGGTAGGCTTGTTTAATTGTTTCGCGCGGACTTTTCACATTAAACGCCTGACTTTCCAAATAATCTTTCATAACTTTCCATGCCAATTCAAAAGAAACTTCAAACAACTGAATAATTCCAGCGCGTTCCAATTCGGTTTCTATTGGCGTCTCCACATACTGAGCTAACAATCGATAAGATTTTTCAAAATTATCAAACCGCTGCCTCCACCTAATTTCTTTCAAATCGTCCATTAGAAACTCCCTTTCATTCATACTCTTTCTTAAATTATATAATAAGGCCCGCACAAACGCGAGCCTTATCCAGAGTTAAATATCAAATTGATCTATGATGGCCTTCAGTTCCTCGGCCACTTGGGCCATACGATTACCTGAACTTGCAATTTCTGCAATCGTAGCGGCTTGCTCCTCCATAGCGGCTGATGCCTCTTCTGTACTTGCTGCATTTTCCTCCGAAAATGCCGATAAATTTTGGGTCAGCTCGATGATGTGATTCTTATTGTCCATCATCAGTTCTGAGGAATGATTCAACTGCACGATAATAATCTTGATGGCATCAATTGCTTCTGCAATACCTCTAAACTTATTGCCTGTTTCTCCAACGCTACTCGCCTGTTCCTCTACAACAACTCTCGTATCTTGAATCAAATTTACCGCATTTTGCGATTGATCTTTCAATTCATCAATCACCAGTTTGATATCATTAGTAAAATTGTTGGATTGCTCAGCCAATTTTCGAATCTCGTCGGCAACGACTGCAAAACCTCTTCCTGCTTCACCCGCTCTCGCCGCTTCAATAGCAGCATTAAGGGCCAACAGATTCGTTTGATCAGCGATGCTCTGTATCATTTCACTGGCGCTTTCGATTTTTTCTGCACTTTCATTGTTACTCATGATGATATTGTAGACATCTCCGACGGCTTGGCTGTTCTGCTCTGTCTTAAGAATTAATTCATCTAAAATGGCAAAGCCCGCTTCTTTTTGTCGTTCGATTTGGTCAGCAGCAACATTCAATTCACGAATATAGTCCGCATCCGCTTCTAGGAGATTGCCTAACTGATCCACATCCTGGGCCGTTTGTTCAACGTCTCTCGCTTGTTCACTCGCACCATTCGCAAGTTCTTCGATGGTCTTCGAGACCTCTTCAGACGCCGTCGATGCTTGATTGGTCGTAACTGCTAGTTCATCTGCTGTATCAGCCACTTGATTGGAATGATCGGAGATTTGATGGAACATCTTCCTCAAATTCTCGATCGCCGTGTTGAAATGTGCGCCCATCTGCCCTAGCTCATCTCTCGAAGTCACCTCTACCTGTCTTGTTAAATCACCCTTAGCCAAATGTTCCAGCATGATTACAAAAGATTTAATACTCTTTGTAAGCGACGTACTATAAGCACTAATCGCTAAAAATGCCAAAACTATAATCCCTAAAGTCACCATAAGAGACTTGCTTACCATTTTATTCACTATGGAAAACAGTTCATCTTCAGGCAACATTAAATTTAACTTCCATCCTGTACTTTTCAAAGTTAAATAATACAATCTATAATTGCGTCCCTCGGATACAACTTGTACAACGCCCTCTTCCTTACTGAAGAGTTGGTCTGCCACCCCACCTAGCGCCACATCACTTTTAACATTTTCCTGCATGACTTTTGAACCATCTCTATGGGCAATAAACTGTCCCTCTTTGTCCAGAAGGAAAGCGTAGCCCTCTTTACCTAATTGGACATTAGAAATCATATTTTGTATCGTTGTCAAATCATAGTCTGCAGATACCACACCCACAACACCACTGGACATTTTGATAGGTACTGCTGCCGTAATCATGGTAATACCAGACGCTTCGTCATAATACGGACTGGTCCACCCAGCTCCATTTGCCGCTTGCTTGCCTGTCAAATACCAATCTGTACTCGGATAATCATAATCCGGCGCCTCATAATCCTCAGTATAAAGCAAGTTGTCGCCATCTTTATAGACATAGGGACCAAAATATGGTGTCACCCCATCGTATTGGAATTTTTCCAACCAAAGTCCTGAACCTAGGGTATTCGCATTCATCGTCACCATATGTTCTATAATTTTCCGATAATCATCCTTAGTAAGCTGAGCGCCTTTAGCCTCATATACCGATGCAATCGCCTCAGCTACTTGGTTATGGGCAGTGAACTCGTGCTCAATGGATTCTTCCACTTCACCTAGTGTCCTCTGGGTCTTCATTTCGATTTCCGCTTCCAAACCTTTCTTGGCGCTGATAATCGTAATACCCGAAATAGCAAGTGCTGCTACCAATATAATCGGAATCATCACTAACAACATTTTTGCTTTGATACTTTTTAAACGCTTGTAAAACATAGTTGCCCCCTTAGTATGTATTAAATGTCATGATTTGATAGTAACATTGTATGAAATGATAAACAATCATTTTCACTGTTAATTAGTATTCTTTTTAAAAATACTATGGTGAGTATCATTCCCTATTTCATAATTTCCCTAATATTGGTATACTGTAGGCATAGAGTTTAAGGAGGTATTTCATGAAAAATAAATTTTGGCTTACCGTTGTGCTCACTTGTATACTTTGTCTATTCACACAGTATTCATGGGCTACAACTGAAACAACTTATGACATCCACTTGTATACGGATGAGAGTATCAATTTGAGAAGTTATATCATCAGCAACCATTTGAATTTTGAATTAAATGACGCAACTGTTATTCAAAATATGAACGCAAGCATTCTATCCGTCAATTCATCTTACATTCTCAAATCAAAAGATATCGGTACGGGCATGCTCATTCTTGTCAATGGAGATAACCGTTTGACTCTAAACGTTACCATTGAATCACCAATTCAATCTGTTACGCTAAAAAGCAATTCTATCACACTGCTATTGGGCGAAACACAAAAACTTGAATACGACTTTATTGCCAAAGATCAAACTATAAACCCAGATGATTTAAGATTCATCTGGAAATGTGACAAACCTCATGTAGCGAGTATTTCGTCAGACAATAGAATCATCACTCAAAGTGTCGGTACAGCGCACTTTACCGGAACCACTCCTGATGGTGCTATAACGGTATCCTTTGATTTAAGCGTCATTGGCCATTCTTATACCGTAAAAATTACCGCTCCAGAAAGTATTAAGGACATTAATGTCGGCGAATCCGTCCAGCTTTCAGCTCGATTGGGTACCAAAGATGTTTCCAGCAGTATCGCCTGGGAATCATTATCCCCTCATATACTGACTGTAGATGACAAAGGTTTGATTACAGCCATTGGTGAAGGCCGTGGCATCGTTAGAGCCAGCGCATCAATCCCTAACAAAAAAGACCTTTTTGAGATTACGACGCATTCTATGATTGATAAAATTGAACTCAGTAAGACCACTCATAAATTCAATACTGTTGGTGAAACCTACCAAATGAGCTTCAACCTTTATCCAAAAAACAAAAGCGTGCCACCGATTCTGAGTGGCTATCGGTATACTTCCTCCAACGAGGATGTTGCAAGCGTTTCTCAAAACGGACTTGTAACCGCTAAAGGGCCAGGACTGGCACTCATTTCTATCATCTTTGACGATAGTCAGAAAAGAGCTTCCTGCACGGTTGAAGTCCCTAATAATTATGAAACACCTGTTGCAAATTATGTGGCCGTTGAAAAAATTGTAATCACGCCTCACCCTCAAGCCATTTGCATCGGTAAAAAGCAATTGCTTTCATTTAGCGTATTACCTGAAAATGCAACTAATAAAAACGTTACTTTCAATGTATCTTATGGTGCAAACGATCAAATCCAACAGATCGGGGACGATTATTATTTCATCCCGAATAAAGTGGGCAACATTCAAATAAAAATAGCCGCATCAAACGGTGTCAACAGTTCCATTACGATCCCTGTCACCTCACCCATTGAAAGTCTGAAGCTCTCGCTCAGCACACATAGACAGATCAATACGAATGAGGAACAGCTCTACATCGGTGAAAATGCCGAGGTGTTAACACGAGTTTATACTACGGGAAAATATACAACAGACGACGTTTATCCTGCATCCCTCCAATATGCTGTGAAAGACCCAAGCATTGCCGAGCTCTACATTCAAAACGGCAAATATTACATTCGCGCACTCAAGAAGGGCAAAACGGAACTCTATGTCGAAACCGTTCACAACAGCCACAAAGAAACTTTATGGCTTAATATCGTCAATCCTGTAGATAAAATCAGTACCGATGATCTCGTCGTGCTTCCAACAGAAACGCTTTATCGTCCAAGAATCAGTTATACCACTAATACCACGGTTAAAAATTTAGCCGATGACCATAATCTAAATGCCGTAACAACACTGACTGTCGACGAATTCTATCTTACCGAGACCTTCATTGATACAGAAATCAACTATGAACAGTCACGTGTCAATAGTGGTATCGCCTCGTCAAGAGACAGATTGAACACTCTACTGGACTTGAAAAAACAAATGGTTGATGGCTATGTACGACTTGCAGACACTACTTCTTTGAAGAATCGATATGGTACGAATTATAAATTTTATAAAATAGAGAACCAGAAAATCACCGCTTATTATCCAAGCAAACTCAATGTACGTATCCGCTTGGATAATACGACAAGCGAAACCAACACCACATTGATTTGGCAAGATTACGATGATGTCTTCAGCTGCAGCAAATATGGAAACACCTTTACTCTAGAGGCTTTATTGAATCAATACAATTTAAGTTATGTCCTCAGCAACCTATCGGAAGCCGAGCAAATCCAGTTATTGATTACTTACATGAATCATATAGAATCCTTTGACAGTACACCTAACGTTTCACTTCTGTCTGCTCTTGCCTACTTTGAAGGCAATTCAGACCTTGAACCGATTATGAATCATTTCAGTGATAATGCCACAAAAGGTGATTTAGCGCTTGCGAGCATTTATCTCTACAAAAAATACATTGATAGCAACCCGGTGTATAGCAATTACGACAACATCTATTATTATGATGTCATCAGTAGCACTATGAAAAAAGCACTTTCACTTGGCTATATGGATTCAGATGGCAATTACTATTTCGGTGTGAATAATAGCGTCACGGAAAAAGATGTTTACACGTTGGTTAACAAAATCATATGGTTTGAAGCACCATCTTATCTAAATAACCAAGCCATCAATTATGGCAATCTACTTGTACTACTTCACAAAGTTACACAATAAACAATACGAAACGCCGAAGGCTGAGCCCTCGGCGCTTTTTTTAGTTAATAGACCAGTTTATAAATGTAATATAAGAAAACTTCCTTTGTTAAACCTTGTTCTGGGAACAACTTATTATCACTGCCTTCAATAATGCCATAAGTGCCTGTGTATTTTTCTACGTAAGCTCTATGAGATTCAGAAACTTCCTCCATATCCTGAAACAGTTTCTGTCCCGTACCTAGATCATTATCTAGCAACAATTTGTCCATCTCGTAGCCATAAGCGGTCAAAGCCGACACCATACGATCAATAGCCTTTGCTAGCGTCACGATGGTGACATCACCATAAGGTTCAAACTCTGTCATCAGTGACACATCTACGATGCCCATATTATAGGCTAATGCGGCTACCGTTGAAGATGTATCCTTAAAATTGCTCACTGGCCTTTTAAGCGATTCGCCACTAATATACTCCATCAAATTGACAAACATCTCCGCCAGTTCCACACGAGTCACCTTTTCGTGGTAATCCCTCTTCAAGGTCTCTGGTACAATATTGAGTGCTTCTAAATTGATAATCGCCCTTGCATAAGCCACCGATGGTGTGTCTGCCGCTGAACGATTACCAAAACGTTCCTCGATCATCTTAGCCAATCTTACCTCTTCTTCAAGAGCTTCATCCGTAAATGCCTTCGTGAAGCCACTCTCATTGACACTGACAATTTCACCACTCTCGTTGATGATAATAATACCTTTAAGTTCACTTGAGAAATAATAGGTTCCTGTTTCCGCGACATTGGTTCCAGGGAATGTAACTTTTAACTCAATTTTACCATTACGCACACCCGTGATGACGCCGTCATCAATGTCCGCTACCACGTAATCGTCACCAAAGACATCCTCAAGTTCAAATCGTTCTTTGATTTCGCAGAAACCGTCTGACGCCGTTTCCCTGACCAACTCGAGTTTAGAAAGTCTCGACTGGTGCTCGTTGATTTCCGTATAAATTACCGCAGAATTTTCTGAATTGATGGCGCTCTTTTGAAGATCCAAAATGATATTTTTCTCTAAAGCAATTTCCTCGTCCGCCTGATCAACACTGATAAATTGCTTATTGATTGTGATTTCAGATTCCAACTCAAAATTTTCACCGGGAATAAGCTCATACTTTAAATCTGAACGAATCTTCTCTTTTATCTCGGGAACAAACTC
>JAFGTX010000231.1 GCA_016938815.1 Clostridia bacterium
CGATACATGGCACCCAGCCACACGCGGTCTGCAATTAAAAAATTGGTAGTCACATCCATCTGAAGCGGTGCCCCGGCTGTGACTTTCCCCAACAGAGTGGGTTTAAATTTCAGGTTTTCTGAAAGTTCAAATACATATCCGGCCATTAAAAAGAAATGGCGCAACTCTGCCTGTGTGGAATAATTTTCCTCATTCTTGAATTCATTTTGAATCATTTTTGGGACCGATATTCCAACATAGTAACGGTTTTCGTAAAGAAAGGCTCCGACACCAAAATTAGGCATAAAACTGTATTTTGATGATCCCATAAATCTCGGATCATTGTCAATTACGTCATAACTGCTCAGATTGTTCGAATAGCTTGAAAATCCTGCTTTTAACCCAAGACGAAGTTTGAGTCCTGCATCATTTACCTGAAGAAGGTACGAATAGTCGCCAAAAACAGAGAGTCTTTTTTCAAGCCCGAATTTGTCGTTGATGATATTCAATCCCAAACCTACTTTTTCATTTTTATGCAATGTTTGAAAAGTAAAGGTTTGCGTTGATGGCGCATTCTCAATCCCTGTCCACTGCTCTCTTGCCAGAACCATAAAACCCATGGTTTCCCAACTACCGGCATAGGCCGGATTCACGGTTTGTGTATTGAACATATACTGGGTATATGTGGGTTCCTGTTGGGCCTGAACCGTGCTGCCCGCTAAAATTAGCACAACAACAATCCATTTTGCACAATTATTCATTTTTGATAAATATTGTATTTTGTTGAATAGCGTTTTCATAATACCTGTGTTTTATGGATGAATTAATAATTTACGTATACTGTTCCTTTGTAAACTTCGCCATTGTCCAGAATAAGGACATATACATACGTTGCAACCGGAACTTTATTATTTCCTACCGTCCAGTTATTATCAGATCTTCCATCCCACCAGGCATCTGCTTCGCCATGACGGCTGATATTTCCATATCCATCCTTTTCGAAGACCAGATTCCCCCATCGGTTATAGATCATCATCTTCGCGTTTTCATTGATTTCCCCGAAAGTTTGTTCTCCCTGGTCGCATGTATACACGATTTTGAAGTACTGGTTGTATGAATCACCGTCGGGTGAGAAACCATTTGGTATCCTTAATTCACATCCCTGAGCCAACGGCGGTTCAATATCCTTGGGCTTATCATCTGAGTCTCTCCAGGCTCTAATGCCGTCTTCATCATAATCAGGAAGAGGTGCATTTCCTCCGGTTGAGTTATTGTGAATGTTCCTGCCATCAATATTATCGTAGTTATCATCCAGTCCGTCAAGGTCTGCATCTGTTTCTGCAGGATAAGTTTCGGGAATACTGTCGATAACTCCGTTTCCATTTACTAAATCAAATCCTTCAATGTAATCTTCAATACCGTCATCATCAGTGTCAGTATCAATGAAGTCCGGATCTCCGTCACTATCGGTATCAGCAAGCTCGAAGTATGCGCCTTCGCTGTCGGGGTCGTACTGGTCATCCCATCCGTCACCGTCAGAATCGCTCCATACAGGCGCTCGGTAGGTGCCTTCAGCCTGAGCTTCGATATTATCAATAATACCATCGTTATCCGAATCTATGTCGAGGTAGTTTGGAATACCGTCGCTGTCAGTATCGGCAGTAAATGTTTCATCAATATCCAGAATGCCGTCATTATCATCATCAATGTCAATTTCATCGGGTACATTGTCGCAGTCGGTGTCAAGCATTACGGTAATTGTAACCACAGCCTGGTCGCATAAAGCAGCGTCCGGATTTTCCGAGTCACATATTTCATAGGTAAATTGAACTGTTCCTTGAAATCCGTCAACCGGATTATAAGTGAACGTACCATCTTCATTTTGAATGAGTGTGCCATTTTCAACTGAAACAATTAGTTCAGGTGTTGTTAAATCGTCACCATCCGGATCTGAATCGTTGGCAACAACATCGATAATAACTTCTCCGCCGCAATTTCCGGCAATTACAGTATCGTTCACTGCTACCGGAGGCACGTTTACTGAATTTACATTTAACAGTACCCAGGCTTCATCACACTGATTGTCAGCGTCACAAATTCTGTAGGATAATGAATCAACTCCTGTGTAAGCTTCTTCCGGTGTGTATATAAATGTTCCGTCTGTCAGGTTGATATCTGAAACGGTACCATGTTCCGGTTGAGTTAGTATCTCAAATGTGGCAGCATCAATATTATTGTCGCAATCAACATCATTTACAAGTGGC
>JAFGTX010000002.1 GCA_016938815.1 Clostridia bacterium
CCCATGATACTTTTACCATCAATCAGACTTTCACCTGCTCGAATATTTATGCTCGCCGCATATTTGTTGGTTACTTCCACGAATTGGGCTGCAATGCGCGCATGTAAACCTAAATCATAATTCACCTTAAACTCTTTAACTATCATTCACTAGCCCCCCTTTTAATTTGTATCTCTTATGGAATCAGCAATAGCTTCCAATTTTCTCAACCTGTGATTAACACCTGATTTCCCAACCGGTGGTTCCAACATTTCTCCTAACTCTCTTAAAGAGACATCTGGGTTCTCCAAACGCACCTCCGCAATATCGCGCAGGTTGTCCGGCAAGGATTCCAACCCTAGTCGCTCCCTGATCAGTGCAATGTCCCTGACCTGTCTTACCGCCGCATCAACAACTTTGTTCAAATTGGCCGTTTCGCAGTTTACCAACCGATTAACATCATTGCGCATCTGTTTGACAATACGCACATTTTCAAAATTCAAGAGTGCAGAATGTGCACCGATAATATTTAGAAAGTCGACAATCTGGTCGCCGTCTTTAAAATATAACACATAATTGTTCTTTCTGATGATATGTTTTGCCTCTAATTCATAGTTTTCCATCAAGAAGGCACTCAGCGCCTCCCCATATTGCTTGCTGTGCAACGTCAATTCAAGGTGATAGGACCGTTCTGGGTCGCTTACAGAACCACCGCCCATGAAGATGCCTCTTAGATAGGCGCGTTTGCAACAACCTTTCTCTACAATATTTTCCGGCATACCGTGGTTGATCCCCATCATACCGTCGACTTCTCCGATGATTTCCAGCGCTTCTAAAATTCCATAAGCCTCTTCTATCATCATCATATAGGAATTCGTCTTCTTCAGGGTCTTGTTTTTTTTCACCAAGACCTCCGTATGTATGTTAAAGGTCTTTTTGAACAGCGTAAAGATATGACGGGCAATCGCTGCATTTTCAGTGATAATCGTCAGCTTTATCCTTTTTAAGCCTCTAAACTGAATCGTGCCACTTACACGAATCAGAGCAGACAGCTCCGCTTTCTGACAGCATTTGTCTTCAAATTTTATTCTCGATAGATTATTTTTCGTCTTGGATGAAAACGACATAGCCTCACCTTTTTTCCAATAATTTTATAGCTTCACAAAGGGTATTCAGTTCATCTTCATGTCGCATCAGACAACGCGCCTTTTCAAAGGTCACGAACTGCGCTTCAGAAAAGCCTTCACCCCTATTCGCTTTAGGTACCGATGTTTGAGCACTCATCAAAAACCACTCCACACGCTTTTCAATGACCTGCTCTTCACTCCAACAATTTCTAAAGCGATAACTCGTCTCACCTATTTTATGTTGAATCATGCTCTTGATCCGGGTTTCTTCAAAAACTTCTCTGACCGCCGCCGATTCGGCCGCTTCCTCTTTTTGCAGTTTACCCTTAGGTAGCACCCAATCACCATTTAACTTTTTTAACAACAGGATGGAATTGCCCAGTACAACAACACCACCAGCGCTTCGAATATGCTTCAAGCTTTCACACCTCATATTTATTCTAACGTCAATGGATATACAAACGAATATCGACATCCTGTACGATACGCTTCGCTAATTTTTCCGCATCATGACGCAAATAGCCTTTTTTAATTTCAACAAAGTCATCTTGTATGAGTTCTATCGCTTTTTCCAAGCAATAGGCTTCATCTTCCGGCGTGACGACAACCGGTTTCGCTTCTTCAATCGCGTATTTGGTCAGGGTTTCGCTGGCTACAGCGCCATTGTTAGCGTAAACCGTATCGATGACATTGCTGCCCAGATAAGTTTCCACCACTTGAATGTGCTCCCTTAGACCAAATCCATCCGTTTCACCGAGTTGGGTCATGACGTTGCCGATATAAACGACTCGACCGCTGGCAAGGCGAATCGCCTCACGCAACTCCTCCAGAAGCAAATTGGATATGATGCTGGTATAGAGACTGCCCGGACCAATGACTACGACGTCCGCTTCCTTAATCTCCTCGATGACTTCCGGCAAGACCTTCGCGTCAGGCGGTGTCAAACTCAAGGATTTGATTTTGCTTTTTTTCTTGACAGCACTGTAAGGAATATTGGACTCGCCTACCACCCTGGTACCATCTTCCAATGTGGCAATCAACTCAATATCATCCGTTGTCACCGGCAACACCTTGCCTGTAATGGCAAAAATATCGCTGATTTTTTTAACGGCTTCCTCAAAATTCTCTGATATACCCGTCATCGCCGCAATCATCAGATTGCCGAAATTCTGGTTTTTAAGTCGCCCTTCATTAAAGCGATATTGAAAAAGCTCCTGAAGAATCGGTTCTTTATTGGAAAGCGCCAAGATACAGCTGCGTATATCGCCCGGAGGTAGCATCCCAAGGTCTTCTCTGAGAACGCCGGAACCGCCGCCGTCATCTGAAACGGCAACCACTGCGGTTATGTTATTGGTGACCTTTTTTAGGCCGCGCAGCAAGACCGAAAGCCCTGTGCCACCGCCAATCACCACAATTTTAACTTCAGATTTCATCCCATCACCCCTATATTTTATCCAATTCACGATGGTGTACTTTCACATTGAAACCCAGTGATTTCAATTCTCTTTCAAGAAGCACAGCAAAAGTGACCGAGCGATGATGACCACCGGTACAACCGATACCGACGATCAATTGACTTCTGCCCTCTTTCATACATTGAGGAATAATAAATTTTACCATATCGCAAATGTGATTGAAATACTTTTGACTCACATCAGAAGACATGACGTAATCTCTGATTTCTTGATCGTTGCCCGTCAAATGACGCAATTCTTCGATATAATAGGGATTCGGCAGAAAGCGGGTGTCAAAGACCATGTCCGCATCAATGGGAATACCCTTTTTGAAGCCAAAGGATTTGATATAGATGCTCATGCCATCAACAGGTGCGACTTCATCCAAAATGCTAGACAATTTTTGTTTGAACTCGCTGAGATTGTAATAACTGGTATCAATCACATAGTCCGACTTCTCGCGGACTTCCTTCAACTTTTTCTTTTCAAGTTCAATACCCTCCAGAAGACCACCCTGTGGATTCATGGGATGGGAACGTCGGGCTTCTTTGAATCGTTTAATCAAAATCTCTTCCTTGGTTTCCAAGAAAATGATTTCAACGGAATGGCCCCGTTCTCTCAAACGCTCGAGACCCTGAAACAAATCTTCGAAAAACACACCACCACGGGTATCGATGACTAGGGCTACATTGCTGATATCATCCCGGTTGGCCTCACAAAGATCCGCAAAAGTGCTAAAGAGTTGTGGCGGTAAATTGTCAATACAGTAGTAGCCCCTATCCTCAAATGCTTTCATGGCTTGGCTACGACCTGCCCCCGATAAACCGGTTACAATTTTAAAATTCATCTCTCGTTCCTCTCCTATTCGGGAAATCTGCTCGATTGTTCAACAGCGATTCTATGGAAATCCCTGCTGCTTCCGCACGTTCCAGTCCACCTTCGACTTCTCCAATCCCTTCCGGTACATGGGCATCGGAATTCACCGTAAAATCGACACGATACTTTCTCGCAATCTCTATGGCTTCCACCGTCAAATAGGCATGCCGTGATGCGCTGATTTCCATTGCCGTATGGGTTTCTTCCGCAACCTTGGCAACCGCCTCTATGTCAAGCGGCCCCTTTGCACCTGGATGGGTGATGATGTCGATATCGTATCGACGCATGGCGTTGACAAAAGCCTTGGTGTTGGCCGCCATCGCCTTTTCATATATTTTCTTGCTTCTTTTCTTAAACCAATTGTTGCTGTGAAAAGTGATATCACGAGGCCACTTTTTAGGCGAACTTCCAAAGTGATAACCGGCTAAAAGGATATCCAGATCCTCCAGCAATTCGTCATCGATATCCAAATCGCCATCTTCATTCAAGATGTTGGCTTCCAGTCCAAGAAGAATTTCGATATCGTCATACTTCCTGTTCAATATGTCTACAATGGCACGCATTTCCTTTAACTGATGCCGCTTGATCCCGAATCCCAGATGCCCTGGACCATGATCCGTAATGGCAATGCGCTTTAACCCTTTTGCCCGTGCCGCCAAAACATTTTCCTCGATGGAACCTTTACCATCGCTAAAATGGGTATGGGTATGCAAGTCCGCTTCAATTCTCATATTATCGCTCTCCTATGATTTTCACCTCAGGCTCTAACAAGACATCAAATTTATCATAAACTGTCTTTTGAACAATTTTTATCAAAGCTTCCACTTCGTTTGCAGTCGCTTTCCCTCTGTTTACGACAAAGCCGCAGTGTTTCTCGGAAACTTGGGCATCGCCGTGGCGCAAGCCTCTAAGACCCGCATCTTCAATGAGTTTTCCCGCGTAATTGTTGGGCGGGCGCTTGAAGGTGCTGCCTGCACTTGGCAACTCTAAAGGTTGTTTGCTGGTACGCTTTTCCGTTAGTTCATCGATGATGGCTTTAATCTCATCTTTGGGTTTCGACTCAAACTGCATGACCACTTCCAAAACAACTCTTTTTGTGCCGCTAATGATGCTCTTTCTGTAGTCAAAAGCCATTGCCTCTGCCGGAAGGGTAACCAGCGTGCCGTCTTCATCGATGTAGGTCACAGATTTGACCACATCCTTCATTTCGCCACCATAAGCGCCTGCATTCATCACGATGGCACCGCCAATGGTTCCCGGAATCCCAGAAGCAAATTCAAAACCACCCAGTTCATGATTCATGGCCACTTTGGCCAGATTTGAAAGCAAAATACCCGCTGAAGCCGTTATGGTGTTACCTTCAACCTTACAACCATCAAAACCCTCAGCAATCTTAATCACAAGGCCTCGGATACCCTTATCCGACACCAATAGATTCGTGCCGTTCCCAATGACCATGTAGGGTATCTCATGAACCCTGCACAGGTCTATAATTGCCTTAACTTCGCCTACAGACGTTGGCGTCACCAATAAATCAGCAGGTCCACCAATCTTAAAATAGGTATGGGATTGCATCATCGCCCCTGTCGTCACTTTTCCAGGACCGCAAATATCACCAAGCAATCCTTCTATCTTTTGTATTTCCATTTTTATCTCCAATTAAGCTAGAATCAGCTATAAGTTTTTTGTATACATACTCCATTTAATCATAACACAATTCATGTTTCTAAGAAAGCCATCTCCACATAGAAAAAGCGGGGGCTCAGAGAGTCCCCGCCGGCATCCACAAATTATTTTATCGTACCATGTTTTTCTGTGTCTGACAGCTCTGCAATCTTGTTGTCTCCGTCGAGAAATACCACCGCTGGTTTAAAACTTTTCGCTTCTTCTGCTTCCATTTGCGCATAAGCGATGATGATGACCGTATCACCCGGTTGTACCAAACGCGCTGCTGCACCATTAAGACAAATGACCCCACTGTCCTTAGGACCTTCAATGGTGTAAGTTTCCAGTCGAGCACCGTTGTTGTTGTTCACGATTTGAACCTTTTCACCCGGTAAAATATTAGCGGCATCTAAAAGCGTCTTATCAATGGTGATGCTGCCTACATAATTTAAATTTGCCTCTGTCACCGTTGCACGGTGCAGTTTACTTTTGAACATTGTCAATAACATGTTACTTAACCTCCAACCTTACATTATCAATCAATCTAGGTTTACCGACCTTCACTGCAAGTGCAATCAGCGTATCACCAGATAGAGTTTCAACATTTTCTAATTCCTGTGCGTCTACGATTTCCACGTAATCGATTTCCGTAGACTCTACAGAATTGATTTTGTCGCACATAGCCTGCTTGATGACAGCCGTCGAGCGTTCGCCGTCAGCAATCATTTGCTTAGCCAATTCAAGAGACTGACTCAGCACAAGGGCGTCTTCACGTTCATGGCCTTGTAGATAAGAATTCCTTGAACTCATGGCCAAACCATCCTTCTCTCTTACAATGGGACATGGCACGATATGAATATCATAGTTCAGTTCTCTTACCATTTTTTCAACAACCGCCACCTGCTGTGCGTCCTTTTGACCAAAATAGGCGTTCCTTGGTCTCACGATGTTGAAGAGTTTGGTCAAAACGGTTGTCACGCCTCTGAAATGACCCTCTCTTGAAGCGCCACATAGTTTTTTCGTAATTTCTCCAAAGGTCTCAACATAGGTTGAATACCCATTTGGATACATTTCTTCAGGTGTTGGATGGAAGATGACATCTGCCCCCTCTACTTCACATAGGGCCGCATCTCTATCCAAATCTCTTGGATAAGAATCTAAATCTTCGTTTGGTCCGAACTGTGTCGGATTGACGAAAATACTGACGACGACGATATCGTTGTTCTTTCTGGCTTCTTTGATCAGGGATAAATGACCATCGTGCAGATAACCCATCGTCGGTACATAACCGATACATTTTCCTGATTGAATCGCTTCCCTTATATAGCCATTCATGGCTGCCACTGTTTTTATGATTTGCATAGGTACCTCCTGATTAATATAATTTATCTAATAAAGCTTCATCTATTTTGAAGCTGTGTTTCTCTTCCGGAAATTGCTCTGTTCTTACTTCTTCTATATAGGTATTAATGGCTTTCTTCATTTCTATGCCCACATGACCATAAGTTTTGACAAACTTCGGCGACAGCTCATCGTAGGCGCCAACGATGTCGTTAATTACCAAAACCTGACCGTCACAATCCACACCTGCACCGATGCCGATAGTAGGAATCTCTAATTTTTCAGAAATGAGTTTTGCCAATTTCGCTGGTACACATTCCAGTACAATAGCACAAACACCAGCCGCTTCTAAGGCCAAAGCGTCTTCAATAAGCTGCTTTGCCTGAGCTGTATCCTTACCTTGAACCTTAAAACCGCCAAAGACGTTAACCGATTGCGGCGTCAATCCCAAGTGACCTACCACGGGAATCTTAGCCGCTAAAATACCTTCGATTTGCGGCAAGACTTCTTGACCACCCTCCAGTTTAACCGCATTAGCACCCGCCTCTTTTACAAAACGGCCTGCATTACGAACGGCTTCCTCCACACTGATGTGATAGGATAAAAAAGGCATGTCCCCAATGACGAAGGCATTTTTAACACCGCGCTTGACCGCTTTCGTGTGATGCAGCATATCCGCCATGGTCACTTGCAATGTATCTTCATAACCTAAAACAACCATACCCAGAGAATCACCGACTAAGATGGTATCCACGCCTGCTTCATCCATCATTTTTGCCGTAGAATAATCATATGCCGTCAGCATAGTGATTTTTTCTTTCTTCTCTTTGAATTGCTTTAAGTGACTTACTGTAAATTTCTTGTCTTTCATCGTTCTACACTCCTTACTTTAATAATAACGACCTGAGTTCTTTTTCTAGAACAGGATCGGTTAGCTTTTCTTTTGAAGCCAACGCCACTGTCATCATTCCTAAAGTGCTGTAGTCCTTTTTCATTTGTGGTTCAATCATGGATTTAAGATGTTTTTCGATGGTCTTCACATCGCCTCTGGCAATCGGTCCCGTTAGGGCCCTCGCGCTTCCCAGTTCGATGGCGTTATCAATCGCGCCAACCATGAGATTTCGATAAGCTGATAGGCTCATTTCTCCATCCGGAGCAAAGCTTTCTATCATCTCCTCCGCCAATGCGGTAATCGCCATAAGATAATTTGAAACCACACATGCGGCACCATGATACAAGGGTTTTTGTTCTTTTTTGAGTCGCATGACCGGGTTGTTGCAAGATGCCATAAGGCTCTCTACTGCAGCAATCCCACGATCGTTGCCCTCCAAAGCAAAAGTACAAGTCACGAGATCTTGTCTTCCCTTTTCTACTGTGGCAAATGCCTGTAATGGATGTAAGGAAAAAATCCCCCTATCACACCCTAGACATTCGAGGATATCCGAAGTGAGCGCACCACTCATATGCCCAACCGCACAGAGGTACTGTTGGAAGAGGTCCCTATTTTGCCGTGCAAAGCTTTCGATTTGAGTATCGGGCGTTGTGATGAACACCACGTCACTTGCCTTAAGCAGCGCTTCCAGAGAAGGGTAAGCCACACTGTGTGTCAGCGCTGCGCTCTCCACTGCCGAAGTCTCTTCTTTGCTAACATAACCTGAAATGCTATGTCCACACGATTCCAAATACATGCCGAAAGCCGTTCCGACCTTTCCAGCCCCAATAAAACCTATTTTCATGCCATCACTTCCCAAAAAATAAAAAATCCCTATCTGCCATCGACAAATAGAGCTAACCTTTTCGTTAACGATTATAGCTGTCTCGGTCCATTGGCTCAGAGCAGATTTCCACTTTGCATCCTTACGATGCGAATATGCCGTAGGTATGGCGCTAGTCGCCATCCACAGGTATTACAAAATTACTTGATTTGAAAAAGGTACAGTCCTCACGGTTCCTGTCCGAGTCAATTATAGCACAGCAATTATTAAAAATCTAATCCAAATTGCATTTTTCTCTTCTCTTTTTCCTAAAGATGGGTATACTGTAATATGGTAAAAACATTAAAAGGAGTATTTATGAATATTGAAACCATTCTTGATATAGCGCTAACACTAGGTACCGGCCTCATGGAAAATGGTGGCGAAACCTACCGCGCTGAGGACACCATCGAACGCGTATGCCATGCCATGGGCTGTGAGAGCATCGAAGTTTTTGCAATCCCTACTGGCGTCATTTTAACCGTACGTTACAACAACATTCTTTATACCCGCTTACAACGGGTCCATAAATCTACAATCGATCTCCGAATCGTGACACGACTTAACGAGCTTTCCCGTCGCATCGTATCCGGCGAAATCGAACACGATGCCATCGAAGCGGAGGTTAAATTCATTTTGGCGAGTCCACCTTATGATGCACGCCTCCGTAGTGTATCTGCAGGTCTTTCCGGAGGCTTTTTTACCCTGATGTTTCAGGGCAATCTATGGGAATTCACGTTTTCTTTCATCGTCAGTGCCGTCGTCAGTCTGATGTACTCTTACGGTATCCGTAGCGTTCAATCCGGCTTTATGAAAAACATCATCGGTGGTTTTGTCACAGCAGCCTTAGCCATCTTTTTGTCAGAAATAGTATCGCCAACACCGCTGACGACCTATGACCGAATCATCATCGGCGCCATCATGCCACTGGTCCCTGGCCTCGCCATGACCAACGCCATCAGAGACTCGCTCTCTGGCGAACTGGTTGCCGGCGTCACCAAACTGGCAGAGACCTTAATCATCGCAACCGGTATCGCCATTGGTGTGGGTATTGCATTAAGTCTACGACTCAACATCTTAGGAGGTTAATATGAACTATCTTACTCAATTTATATTTGCATACATCAGCACTGCCGGTTTTGCCGTTATCTTCAACGCACCGAGCCGTGCCATCTATAAAAGCGGCCTTGCCGGCGCCTTGGGCTGGCTCTGCTATATGCTGGCACTGGATGCACAGCTGGATAAAGCCATCGCCTCCTTTATCGGCGCCCTGATCGTCGGACTCATCAGTGAGTGGTATGCCATCAAAACAAAACGTCCCGTGACGATTTACGTTATTCCGGGCATCATCCCCTTAGTTCCGGGTTTTGGACTCTACTACACCATCCTTTCCATCATTCAGAACGACTATCCAAAGGCTGCACAGACCGGATTTGAAGCGACTTTCATCGCCATTGGTATCGCCCTTGGCCTTATACTTGCCTTGCAAGCCGGAAAAGGTCTTAGAACCAGCTATATTCATAGACAACATCTCAGTCGATAAACATCAAAAAAGGCTATTTTATAATTTCTTATAAAATAGCCTTTTATTCCGGATACGACTCTTCTGACGAACTCCTCATATTAATGATCCATTGTCTTAATTCTGTATAGGTTTGCGTACTCGTAATCCACTTCTGCATGACATGTTTGACATAAACCAAATCTATCTACTTTTTTCTCATCATGACATCTCTTACAAACTGCAACTGTTTTGAACTCATTATCTTGTACTGACTTTTTCATATTAAAATTCCTCCTTATGTAATGTATAATATATAATTGTGCTTTTGTATACAATTATTCTTTATATGATAAGTATACTCTAGAAAATTGCAGAATACAATACTTTTTTTGCGAATTTTTTTTATTTTTGCAAGTATACAATTTCTTTATTGCAAAATCATAAACTATTTCCCTAATAAAAAACGGTAGACTTAAGCGTATGTATAAATATACCTTAAATTCTACCGTTATGCGCTATAATTCTTTTTTATTCTTAAGACACCAATGTTCTACTAAAAGTGCGGTGATGATATCCCCGCTGACATTAATGACAATGCGGATGATTTCAATCCCCTTGTCCACACCCAGAATCAGAAAGATACCTTCCACAGGTATGCCTATGACGTAGAAGATGATACTCAAGGTCAAGATGCCGTCATAAGGAATGTTGAAGCTGCCTTGGGCCAGCAAAAATGTCAATCCTATGATGCCGATCATCTCGGGCCATCCAAGGGTCACACCATAGAATTTAGCCATCACGATCGCCGAAAAACATTGCATGATGGCAGTACCGTCCCGATTCATATTCTGACCCAGCCTCAGTACAAAATCTGCAATTTTCTCGTCCACGTTGAATTTGTTAACCACGGTCGAAATCGTCACCGGAAGAACCTCAGTACTGCTAGAAGTCTTGCTGATGACTTGTGCCAGAGGCTGTATCTTCTTAAGCATCTCTCTGAGCCCAACCGGTGTACCCAGCTTAATCAGTGCGCCGTACATCAAACCACCGAAGATTAGCAGCGCCACTGTCATGCCTACCGCATAAAAGATGGCTGCCGCAAAACTCTTGATGCCCACTAATCCAAATACCGTCATCACGTATATGAATACCGGTATATAGATTAAGCGAATGACCATATCCAGCACGTCAGACAACTTCCTTTGAGAGCGTTTAAAGAAAGCATCCAATTCCACTGAAAACAGTCGATTCGGACGTTTCGACATGTAGCCGATCAGCACCGATAAAACCAGTGCCCCCATTACGATTTGAGGGGTAATAACATGACGCATGATTTCTGTACGGTGACCTAAATGCACCAATTCGAATCCCCTTGACATCAAACCGTTGGTATAACGCGTCACAACCGAAATATCCACCGGGGCATAGCGCTGAATCCATTGGCTGTACAGCGTGGAAAAGGTAATAGCAAAAACCGTTGTGGTTATAAAATTTCTAAGCGTATAGAAACCAATGGTGCTGTTTTCCAGGCCATGAATCAGCATTTTCGTCGCATTGATGGTCGCGAAGACGATCATCGGCAACATCAGCACTTGGATAAAGAAAACATAGAACTTATAGCCATAAATGCCGTAATCTATGAACTCCATGACCCGCACACTTTCATTGTTGCTGATACTGTATATAAATAATCCCGCAATCGCGCCCAAAAGAAAGGCAAAGAATACCCGGGTTTTCAATTTTTCCATAATATCTGCCTACCTCAATAAGTTGATAATCCCTTCCAGAAACAGCTTTGCGCTGATTTTGCCACGCGCATCGGCTTTGCCTCTGAGGTGATCCATTTCTGTTTTGACTTCCTTGAATTCGAAAATGGATGCCGAATATTTTTCAAAGCGATAATTGCCAAAGTCTTCTATGCCCATCGTCGCCACATTGCTCAGTGCACTCTGCAATGTTCGGCGCACCCTTTGCTCGATGGCTTTGACGGAAGAAGACACGTCGCCATTTTCCGTTTTATGTTGTTGGCTCAAACGCAAGTACAAGTCCTTCATATTATACTTATGAAGATTTTGACTGGAAGGGCCCCTGTCCTGAAGAACCAATTCGACCATCTTAATAAGGTCTTCACAGCCTGCATCGCCCAATATCCCCAGTTCGGTAAAAATCGCAATGACATCCTCACGTACCTGTGGTTTCTTTTGAACAACCGCTTCCGCAGAATTTTGAGCAATATTCAAAGTATTGCCTATTTGCTCGATCACCTGCCTGTACTTTCTATTCTCCAAGGCCCTTTTGGTGACACTCACCACTTCAATCACATTGATGGGTTTATTGATATAGAAGTCGATACCATTTTGGTAGGCCTCGCTCACCATATCCGCAGAGTTGACCTGGGAAACCATAATGAAATTGGTCGTTGACCCTTTGGCCCTCAGTTGCTTGATGATTTCAATACCGTCAATGGACGGCAAAAGCAAATCCACAAAAGCAATGTCTGGCGAAAGATTCATGATATCCTCTACCGCCTCTTCACCGGATTCCGATGCGCCAACAATCACACCCAAATCATTGTCGTCCACTATATTTGATAAAATCGTTCTTACACCAATATCATCATCCACTACATAAAACCTAGCACCCATAGTATTCCCCCTACAATTCAATGCGTTCACAAGGAATTTCAATCGTAAATTTCGTTCCCTTTTCCTGATTTGGATCTAAATAAATTTTGCCCCCAAAATGCTTCTCTACAATCTCCTTCACATGGGAAAGACCGATGCCTGTAGACATCTTACCGGTTTCCCTATTGAATTTCGTCGAAAAGCCCGGCAGAAAAATCGCCCCCATATCCTGTACCTTAATGCCTTTACCGTTATCGATAATTTCTACGAAAATATGATTTTCCCTTTTAAAAAGAACCACATTGATATAACCTTCCTCATCGATGGCATCAATGGAATTGTTCACCAGATTGTTGATAATCGAAATCAATGGGAAGTATTCCAAGGTCATGAAGGCATAATGGACATCCGCAATGATGCTGATCCCTTTTTTCTGGGACAAAATGTAACGCCGCGTATTATCGACGACCATGGCAATCAGGGTTTCAACCGCCATCGGCTGATTCGTTTCTTCTGCCGAGATCAGCCCTTCAATACCAAATACGACACGCTGATTGTCCTTCTTAATCTCGTGGATATCCTTGGATAGGTTGAGCAGGCGATCCCTCAACTCCCCGCGATAGGGTTCCTCGATCGGCACATCATCCTGTTTCAACTCGTTGTAGATAGAATAAGCACGGTTCATCGCCACTTCGATATCCCGCATGGTCTTATTTAAAAAGAAGACTTCCGATTTCATTCTCGCCGAACGCATGATAAATTCCTCATAGCGCTGTCGATTCTCCTCTCGCAAAACCAAGACATTGTAAAATCGTATGCCAGAAAAAAAGAGAAGGGTAATCAAGGCGCGAACCAAGCCGGTCACGAAAAGTCGCGTGAAAATGGCATTAAAGGATGTCGCAATGAATTCTTCACGGATGAAGACCTCGATGACGTTGGCCAGCATATCGGATAAGCCAACGAACATGACCAGCCGCACCGGACTGTCCATCAACTCCCTTATTTTAAGATAGAAAAATAAAACGCCAATGACAATATAGAAGATAGCTGCCGGTAGATGCCGATTGATGAGGATGTAATAGGCCTCATTGGTACTGATATAATCGGTGAATACCCGAAAGCAGAATACCGTCGTCGCCGTCACCATACTGGTCCTTAAAATCGGAATATCGTCAAATTCCAAAAGGAGCAGGGTCAAGGCGACAATCGCCATACTCATCCTAAAACTCGAACCAAAGGGATTGATATAAACCTGTCCCATAAAGGTCGTCAACAGCGCTGTAAAGCATATCTTCTTCAGTTGCTCATTATTGTGCACAAAATCGCCCATAGCCATCATCTCGCATCATCTATTATTTCCCAAGTTTCTCCGTTCGCAAAAACTTTGCTCCAAAGGGCCGTTCCTGCCAAATCATAGTTTTTACTCATTTGAAGACGCTTCGTCAAACTTAAGGCGTCTTCTAGCCACAATTTATGGGTCACGCCATCCACTGAATAGGACAAGAAGTTTTGACCGCTTGACGCGTCATACACAACATCCTTGGCGTATTGTTCCTTAAGACCACTTGCCGTCTCCCAGCCCATGGACTTGGATTTAGCATTGCCACTCGATTGTATCGCCCAAGTTCGCATGTAAAGTGGCACCGCCAATACCAATTTTTCCTTTGGTATCAGCTTAAGTGACTCCGTAATCCCCTTTTCAACCCAATCCATAGAGGCAACCGGACCCGCTTTCTTGCTGGATGCCCAGTATTCGTCATAAGCCATAAGGCACATGTAGTCCACTTGTTCAGCAAGCGCCGTTCGATCATAGACTTTGGACCACTGGTCACTCCCCCAAGGCACGGTTACATCGATGCTGGTTCTGAGGTTTTGATACTGAAGCTGTTCTGTTGCCGCTTTGATATAGGCAACATAATCCGCTTTGTTCCCGATGTACATATTCTCGAAATCAAAATTCAAACCGTCCAAATCGTATAAGGCGCTGTAAATCAGCAGTTGTGCAATAGACTGATCCGTATAGTTTTCCGATTCAAAAAGCGCTTTCGTCCATTCCGGCTTAAAGCTGTTGGAATACAGACCCCACACTTTGTAGCCCTTTTCATGGGCTTTGACTACATAGTCATAACTCGCTTCATTAATGACGATGCCATCGACGTTCAAAGCGAACCAAGTCGGGCTTACCACATCCACAGGCAATGCCTCTTGTGGCCCGATATCGGACGTATTTTCGAAACTGCTGACCTGATGCCAAGTCAAAAAGAAGTTTTTTGGCATGTTATTGTCAAGTCGTGGTGTATTTAAGGGCTGATCTGCAAAATAGTTCATCGTATCCTTGGTCGTCAAGGCGCCTTTTATATAGGCCATCTCACCCTCATCCGTTACGACATAGCTGTAACCTTTCTTTTCACCAAGTACGACAAGCTGATTCACTGAATATTTGCCTAGACTCTTGAACCCAAGGTCACTCGATCCATAGAGTTTAACCTTTTCCTTGCTGTATGTCGCCATCGGTAGCTGACGGTTCTCAAGGAGCCATGAATTATAGTGTTCAAAATTGCGCACTGTCAATCCATAGAGCCGCGTCACAACCGATAGTTCCACATAGGGTTCCCCTTCGATGCGTTTGATTGGCAGATTCACCGTCTTGATGTTTTCTTGCACAAACTGTGTCAGTTTGGTCGTCTCCAAGCGGATATTCTTTCCTAAAAGCGGTATGTAGACCCGAGACTTGCTGCCCGATAGGTAAACCGTGGGATCAAGGGCCTCTTGCAAGGCTTGTACCGACAGCAAATAGCGCCCGTGGTTGTCTTTATAGATATGTTTGGCATCCATCGCCTGACCGTTGATGACCACTTGATCGTATAAAAAAGCGGTTTGCTGTTCCAGCAGCAATTCATGGTACATGTAGTAATAATAACCGCCGAAAGCCACTGCAACGAGAACAATCAGCGTTAAAAAAACATTCTTCATCCTATCTCCTTCTACTTTAGAACAAAATCAAACCAACACATCCTGCCACCGCAATGATTACGATAGGATGTATTTTGAACTTCACAATACCTACAAAAGAAAATACAGCAATGGCCAATTCTTTATACGACGTTACCGTTGCAACGCCCACTGAAATACCTGCTGAAAAAATAAGCCCAAGCACCGCTGGTCTTAAACCCTTGAACATCAGTTTAACCTGAGGCAGGTGTTTGACTTTTTCAAACCGTTTGGAAATAAATAGGGCCAGCAAAAAAGCGGCACCGATGACCCCAATCGTACCCGAAAGCGCACCGACAAAACCGGCTACCTTGTAACCCACATAGGTGGAGGAATTGGTTGCAATCGGCCCCGGTGTCACTTGTGAAATGGCCAGAACATCAATAAATTCATCGGCTGAAAGCCATTGATGTGCCCCGACGATTTCCCGCTGTATGAAGGGAATCATCACATAGCCGCCACCAAAACTAAAGGCACCAATTTTAAAAAACGTCAGGAATAATTCAAGAACTGTTTTCATTAGACCCTCCATTTCGTATGCGGGTAGATGAAAATACCACTCAGGGCCGCAACGACAATCACGATGATTGGACTCCACGACATGACTGCCACACATAATATGGCGAAAACGACCATGACAATACTGAATAAACTGGCATCAATACCTTTTTTCAGTTTAAATACCGCTGTAAAAATCAAAGCTGCCACTGCTGGCCTAACCCCTCTGAAAAAACTAAGTACCTTGGGTTCCTGATAAAAATTCGTCAGCAGTGAGGCAATCGTTAATATAATTAAAAAGGATGGCAATACCGTTCCAAGACAGCAAACGGCTGCACCCCTCGTCTTTTTCAACCTATAGCCTACAAACGTTGCTGTATTCACCGCCAATGGTCCTGGTAGGGATTGGGCCATTACCAATACATCCAAAAATTCGTCCTCCGACATCCAGTCGTTCTTTTCTACAATTTCCTCTTCAATGAGCGGTACCATAGCATAACCACCACCTAGAGTAAACATGCCTATTTTGAAGAAGATTTTAAATAATTTAAACATAGCACTTGTCCTTATCTTTCTAATCTTTTGCATTGATACAAAAATTTTAACATAATTAAAGCCTCTTTAATAGAGGCTTGGGAAGTTTAAACAAGCAATTCCAAATCTTCTTTCAATTGCTGGACATTGCTGTAGCGATGTTTCGGTTTGATGGCTGTCGCCTTCTTGCAGATCAGTGCCAGCTCCATAGAATATATTTCCGGATTTTTTTCCATGCAACGCTTCAGTACGGCGCCAATCCCGTAAACATCACTCTGCCACCCGCTCATTTCAGGGTAGAGAAGATTTTCAGGCGCTGCATAGCCTACGGTGCCATAACGCTTGTCGCTCATAGTGCTGACGCAGGTATCCATGAACATACCTGCCCCAAAATCTATGAGGGTTAAGTGATGCCGTTCATTGACCATGATGTTGTTAGGCGCAATATCACCATGTACGATACCCCGTGGGTGGGTGTGCAGATAGGCAACCGCATCGCACAGCTGCTTCAGATATGCAATCAACTCCCATTCTTCCAATGGTCCCTCCTTGATTCGATCTGACAAGGTAATCCCCTCAATCTTCATTGTCACCAGGTGTTCCAAATCCTCCAACATGAACACATCCACCAGTTGAGGAAGATGTTCGTGGGCCACGGCCTGTAGTATTTCCTTTTCCACCGTGGCGCCCACACCTTGGTACCTATGGGTTTTCACAGCGATTTCTCTTTTAGTGACAAGGTCACGTCCAAAGCGGACCTTGGATCGGTTTTCCTCACCTATCGCCGTCATCTCGTATCTGTTATTTATCTTCACACGGTTTACTCCTTCCTTTTTGACAATCCTTACATTCCCGATACTCTCCTTCAAGACTTGAAAGCTCCACCGCCCTTTTCTTGCGATTTTTCAAATGAAAGCAATTCGGATTGGTATGATAGACCGTCGGGTTTGTGGCCAAATAGACAATCTGTATCTCCTGCGTCTCCAAAAAATCCAACGGTTCTCGAAAAGTCGAAAAGGGTTTGCAATATAAAACGCATTCAAGTTCTTTCTCATATCCTTTAAAATAGATTAAGGGCCACTGGGCCTTGACAGACAGTTTCATCATACCGCTTGCTTCATCGCAGTAAAGGGAATCGCTGACATCTACCGCCAAGAGCGGGTCTTCTTCCGTAAATCGTATCCGTTGGTCGCTCCGCTTCTCCAGTGCATTGATGAAGTCCTTCTTAAGCAAGGCTTGTAAGATATAATCCTTGCCAATGACATCCTCGGAGGGTACCAAGAAGGGCAACTCCGCACGCACCCTTAAGCTCGCTTCAGCCAGCGCCTCTTCCATGATAGCCTCTGAATACGTCATACCGATAAAGGTCATCAGGAAGATAATCAACATCAAGACACAAGTGAAACTAATGGCCGCCTCTGCCGTTAAACTGCCACGATTGTTCAAATATTTATTTTTCATAATAGCTGCCCTCTATCACAATATCGCCCCACTCCAAGGTATGGGCCATCACTTGGTTCTCGATAACATAGGCTTGATTCCGTGCTTGAGACTCATTGGCCCTGATGACATTCAAAAGACGTCCAATTTTCTTTGAGTCACTCACCTGCATCAGGAACAATCTCAGATAGTCATTATAGTAGCTGTCATAATACTCATCTGTCACAGCGTCCTCTACCGCTTCTCCACTGTCTGCCACCGTCTTTTGAACCATCCGTCGATTGTCAAAATCGATATCCAACTGCCAAGAGGCATCGATCTTTACAAAAGGAACACCCTTGCCTGACTTTAATGTCTGGACATCCAGTGCACTTTCAAGGCCTGACCAGACCACCATGACCAGTGCCGTACCGATATAACTGCCTCCCGGTACCCACCCGCCAATTAGACTGCCGATTTCAACGGACAACTGTCTTTTGTCAGGGTCCAATGCGACATGGAGCATATTGCAACCGAATCTCACGAAGAATATCTCGCCGCAGATGAAAACCGTGCTATGCTTACTGCCTGTGATGATATATTCCACTTCACCTTGTTGGAAAACGCTAGCTCGTTCCTCCCGGTTCAACATCTCAAAATCTCGAACGGGTACGGAAACCGACGTTTTCAAAACCCCTAGCAGATATTCATTCAACATTATTTTTTCACCGAAATTCAAATCGACGTGACCGACATTGGGCACCGCCTCACTTTGACAAAAACCACCGGCACCGCTCAGGGAGTAACCTTGATCTTCAACATATTCCTTTTGATCCATGAATAAATCAAACCAGCCAGAATCCCCCTTATCATCAGCACCGGTATAAATTTCTCTATTGAGGTCTCCCACATCGTCATAGTCACCGTTTGAAATCATTGTGTCGATTTTCTCGATATTGTCCTCCAGTTCTTCGATGACCTCATCGATGGACATGCTACCATCTTCCGAAACCAGTTGACTATAATCCCCACTAGAACCTTGAAGATTCTCAAGCACTTCCGATAGAGAATCCTTGAGTTGCTCATCGGTAAGTGTCTCTGTTGCTTCCGTCAATTTCTTAATGCTCTTCAACTGCTTGATGCAAGTCTTATACTTATTTTCCAACCGTTGAAGTTGATTGGTCGCCTTGGCGATCTCTACATCATTGAACCAATCTGCATCATGACCCATTAAATCGTTCAGATCATCCATATTTTTATAATACTTTTCCACCTTATCCTGAACCTTTTGAATCTGACCCACCATGTCCATCATTTTTTCACAGGATCGGACTTTATCACCGATTTTATCCGACCACTTGTAGATACCATTCAAGTCTCCCATAATTTCTTTGGGCAGATGGTAGAGTGCTACTTCCTTAGCAGCTTCTGCTACGCGCTGGCCATCCATCAAGGTCTCTGAAACTTCATACCGGAATCCATTTGCCCCTAGGCCAGATACTTCCGCCATCTCATAGGTGGTAAAGTTGGCTTGCATGTTCAACTGCACGGCCTTATTGACGCTGGTAGAAGCATCTTGACCATCATAAGCCAGTAGTCCATAATTTTTTAGTAGCTGACTGTCAAATCCCGCCAGCAAGTCGTCACTGGCAACCTCAGCATACAGTTTCACGGCACGCATGGTCTTAATGTGATGAAACTGTGCGTAGGTAATGCAAAAAACGCCAATCAGGCCAATAGCAATGATCAGCACCATGGGCGTGATGCTCCCACGATTATTTTTTAAAAGCTTTAACGCCATCCCAGATCGCCTCCCCACATTCATCGAATACCATATACAAATGGATCAATCGCATATAATTCAAAGACTCATCATAATTTTCCAAAGCTTGCGCATCCTCTTCCAAAAAATACAGGGTGCCTTCAGCCGTATATTGATCGAAAAAAAGATTATCCTCTGTCACATGATAATCAGGCTCTGACAAGTCCAGGCAAACCCGGCCATACTGAAAGGCAAATTGAAACAAATAGGCTTTCACCATCATAAATAGCACTAAGAAAATAAAGGTAACGAGAATGGTCGCCTCGGCTGTAAAAGATCCCCTATCATTCAGACGCATGCTGTCCACCTCCATGGTTTCACCATAATCATACCACATTTACATTATTTTACAATTGCTGTTTTAAAAAAAGGTCCCAATATCCATTGGAACCCCCTGTCTCGTCTATGCATTAATGTCTGATTTCTTCTAAAGCCTCGTTAATATAACCTCTTAGCCATAATAGGACATCCATATTGTTGATCGGCAAATCACCTAAGGTCTTCTTGATATCCTTGGTGTTCAAGGTAAATTTCTTTTCGTTGAAGCTATGTGTATAAATCAAATCAATATTGATGTTTGCTTGAATGATGGTGATAAGGGTTTCTGCCATATTTCCTAGGGGCACCCTATCAATATGGCTATGTTGAAATTCCGCATCGATCTCGGTCCCCATACCCAGCTCTGATCGGATCATGAAATTGCCGTTACAGCTTTCCGCATTGGCCTTGAACATAGGAATACCCAATCCAATTTTTCGTGTCGTCCGCGTTGTATAGAAAGGGTCAATAACCTTTTGAAGTGTTGCCTCATCCATACCGCACCCATCATCTTTAATACGTATGGTCAATCTGTCTCCCACTAAATCTTCAATAATCGCTATTCTTATTTCTCTTGCTTCAGCCACAATGGAATTCTGCGCAATATCCAAAATATGTAACGATAACTCTCTCATTTCTTCTCCTCTAAGTTTTCCTCAAATATTTGATAATCTCGTCAATGGTGAGCTCTGGAATCTCAATGACATTCACTGGCTCAGAAATATCCTGTAAATAGTGCGCGTCGGAATTGGTCAAGATTTTATACCGATCTGTATAAGTTTGAAGCAAAGCTTCGTTCTTATCCGGCTGAAATATCTCTACCGCACCAATAGGCCACCCTTCCGGAATAAAACCCAAGTTATCCAAAACGCTATTGGCGTGTTTGTTGATATGCGCCGGAAAAGCAACGCCACCGCATGCAATGGCCATATCAAGTATCTGATCGACCCCTATATCGACAGATGCAAGCAAGGTTACAGGATATTCTTCTATTATTTCGTCCTCTGTGCTCATAATAAGCTGTCTACCGAATTTATCCGGCTTATGGGGCAACATCAAACGATGCGCGTCGATTTGCAGCTCAAAAGAAGCTGCGATTGCCACACTAGGAAATAGCACCACAACATGTACGTCTTCACGGGTTTGAATTTCCATACCCGGAATGACCAGCAGTCCTACTTCCTCTCCCACCGCCACAGCACTAGGACAATTTTTCATCGTATTATGATCTGTTATCGCAATAACGTCTAACCCTTTAATAAGGCTCATATTCACAATGTTATTCGGTGTCATGTCATCATCACCACAAGGTGACAGACAAGAGTGAATATGGAAATCATAATGTACTTTCATTATCTAAGACCTTTTTCGTAAAAATACTGGAAAATCCCGTAAGAATCAAGGGGCGTCGAAACAATCGCCACATCCTCATCATGCGCCTTGTCTAGAACATCCTTTTCTACGTTAATGTTCTCCGGTATGATGATACAGGCAAACTCAAGCAACGAAGCTACCGCCACAATGTTCGTGTGCGCTTGCACAGTCACCCAAGCAGTACCTTGGCTTCCTCTCGCCATAACCCAGCTCAACAAATCGCAACAACGGGTATTAAGAATTTCCCTATCCGTCGTTGTCCCACTCAACAACTCAAATCGATCATCCGCTAACAATTCTTTTAAATTCATCTTACCCTTCACTTCCTTCTTTTTTAGAATTTCGAAGGACCACACAGTCTTCAAAACTTGCGCGTCCCATGACTATATCTTCAGCCAGCGCTCTACACGTAGGTGCCCCACACGCGCCGCAGTTGATCCCCGGTAAATGTTGAAACAGTTCTTCTATCTTGGTCATTTTCTGTAAGGCAACCTTGATGTCCGAGTCCAGCTTCATCACTTGCAACGGTTCAATCTCCTGATTCCATTCGAAAAAACTGTCTTCCACATCAGCGTACTTGGTCAAATCCACTTCTTGCGGATACTGGGTTGTCAGTTGCCTAATCCTACTTTTTGCAATAAAGGGATTTTCGACATTCAGCGGTCCCCCGACACAACCGGTCACACAGGAATAAGCCTCGATAAAATCGACGTCAGAAATACGTCCGCTTTCCACCTTATCCAGCACTTTGATGACTTCTTCAACGCCATCAACCGCCATATAGTTCTCTATACCCATTGCAATGCTCTGTCCACCAACTTTACCCCAGCCAATACCTTTTGCCGATGCTTGTTGAACACTTTCAATGTGGCGTCCAGATCCCAATTCATCATAAATCTTCATCAATTTGGCATATATGGATTCGATGGAAAGTGCACCATCTACATATGATTTTTCTATCCCTACGGGTTTCTTGATACTGGTAATTTTTGCAGGACATTCTGTGATGTAAAAAATTCCGATTTCATCATAGGAAAAGCCTGTTTTCTCCATAACTTCCTGTCGTACAATTCGCGCCGCCACTTCCATCGGTGTTTCGAGTGGAATGATATGATCAATCAAAGAAGGATACTTCAACTGAATCAAACGGACAACAGCAGGACAGAATGTCGAAATCAACGGTTTTTGAAGCCCTTTGTTCTGTAATTTCTTCAATTGACGACTCACCAGCAAATCTGCCGCATAGGCCACATCAAAAACAAAGTCAAAACCCAATTTATAAAAACAATTGAACAGCTTGTTGATTTCAAACTCCTTGGAAAACTGACCATATAGAGAAATCGACGGCAAGGCAATATTGAACTTGAAGTTATCTAGCATTTCAAGCCCGTCAACCAATGCACCTTTTGCCTTAAATGGACACACCTTCAGACACTCTCCACAGTCGATGCAACGCTCGTTGATGATTTTTGCTTTGCCATCAACAATACGTATCGCCTGAGTTGGACAGCGGTCAAGGCAGTGTGTACAGCCATTACAATAATCTTCCTCCAAAATTACCGAATGCCAGTAATCGTTCATACCTTCCTCCGTTATAAATTCATAACCAATTTAACTTTCGTATATTCGCCTACTTTTGAAGCAATATAGAATTCATCACTGCAACGCTTCATGTTCGGCAAACCCATGCCAGCACCAAATCCCATTTCCCTCACCTGTTGAGTAGCGGTAGAATACCCCTCTGTCATAGCAAGGTTCACATTTTCGATACCTGGGCCAACGTCTTCTATCAAGACTTCGATTTTATCATCTTTGACGAGCACAAAGATTTTTCCACCCTCAGAGTGAATGGCCACGTTAATTTCCGCCTCATAAGTCGCAATAGCAATGCGTCGGATAATTTTAGAATCAATCCCCAACTGCATCAATACTTTTTTGATTTTACTTGACGCTTCCCCGGCTCTAGAAAAATCCTCTTTTAGAACATCATATTCCAGCTTCATCAAAGAACCTTCTTCATTAAAAGAAATGCTCTCCATGTTATCCCCTATCTCACTTTAATCAAAATATTCTTGCAATTCCAAGTAGCAAGAAAACCTCGCATCACGAGGTTTCAAATTATTCGTCTGCAATGCCTCTCAGTCCATGGGCATACAAGATTCCAGCAGTGGTATACAAAGTCTTGTCAGTAGAAATCAGTACAATTCTATTTTCTTCTGCCAGCGAAATAACCTCTTTGCCTGGAATTTTTCCACGTACAAAAACAATAGCTCTTAGGTCGAGCATCTCAGCAGTTCGGATGACTTGATTGTTAATCAGACCTGTCAGCAATACCGCTTCCGTTTCAGCAAACGCAAGCACATCGCTCATCAAATCTGACCCGAACGCAGCCTTTACACGTAAATCCAAGTACGACTCCCCAATGAGTACTTCTCCATCTAGCAGCTCCACAATCTCTTTTACAATCATTTTTTCCTCCTAAAATAGATCATTTTGCCTTTAAACTGGCATCCCGACAAGCTGTAGAAACGCCTAGTTATATTCTTAACAATACCCATTTTTATTATAGCACAGTTCTATAGATTTAGGGTGCTTTTTAGCACATTTAAGACCTGCTGATAGACTTCTTCCAGAGACAAATCTGCATCAATTGTTTTGTACCGATTCGGGTTGCGCTCCGCAAGCATCAGATACCCTTCACGCACCTTCTTGTGAAAGGCCATGTTCTCAAGATCCAAACGGTTGACTTCCCGCTCTCCGTTATTGACACGCGCCAAACCGATTTCCGGCGTGACATCCAAATACAAGGTGACATCCGGTGTAAAACCCTCTGTCGCAAACAAGTTCAACTGATAAACCTCATCTATGCCAATGCCCCTGCAATAGCCTTGATAAACCAAGGATGAATCAACAAATCGGTCGAAAACGACCACCTTGCCAGCGTCCATAGCCGGCAACACTTTTTCCACCAAATGCTGACGTCTCGCAGCCGCATACAACAGGGCTTCTGTTCTCGCATCCATTTCCGTATGATTAACATCCAAGATGACGTTTCTGATTTTCTCTGCAATCGGCACGCCACCCGGTTCCCTTGTCACAAGAAAATCGACATCGTGATTTTCAAGAAAGTCACGAATCATATCGAGTATCGTCGACTTACCAGAGCCTTCGCCACCTTCCAATGTAATAACTACTGGTTTCATATTTTTCTCCTCGTAGAAAATTTCGCTTAACGTTCGCGCGTTGGCGACCGTCCTCTTTATCATACCATAGATAGGCTTATTTTTTTATTTATAAACGATAACAAAGAGGATATAGTCATTATGATGCTATTTATTTTTCAAAAACACTTGCATTAATTTCATATCTAGTGTAAAGTAGTACTTGAGTTGTTAGATTTTTTATTTTTTAATTAATGTTTTTTTTCGAATTCACATCATATTAGAGATTATAAGAATTAGCAATATATAATCTGTAATATTATGTGAATTTTTGTTTCCATAAATTACAGAAACAAAATTAAAGGAGGTACCTCAATATGAAAGGTACAGTAAAATGGTTTAACGCAGACAAAGGTTTTGGTTTTATTACAACAGAAGAAGGCAAAGATGTATTTGCTCACTTCTCTCAAATCCAAACAGATGGTTTCAAGACTTTGGACGAAGGCGCTGATGTAAGTTTTGACATCGCAAAAGGTCCTCGTGGCGAGCAAGCTGAAAACATCGTAAAATTATAATTAAATTAATCTTGTGATGTTAAAGGATAAAACATTTTTACAAATGTTTTATCCTTTTTTTCATAAATAAAGGAGGTAGCATATAGAAACTTATATTAATTTGATCATTATACTCGGCTTGAACATTCTCGCTTCATGTTTAAAAAACTTGAAAACCGTTTTTTTATCTCAAAATGAAATTAAGCCCGTTTATATAACAACATTCATTGATTCTCTGGTGTTTTTTTACGCGTTTAAATTAACATCCACTTCATCAGGCATGGCTTTCATTTTAGTTTTTGCATTAGGAAAGTTGCTTGGCGTTTTCTTAGGTAATAAGATAGAGCAAAAATTAGCTTATGGACTCATTGAAGTAGACGTCTACAAGCATTCTGAAGAAGGTAAAATCTTGGCCGATTTACTGAGAAGCCAAGGCTATTCAGTAACCACCACCATCGGTTATGGCATCAAGGGCATCGAACGATTCATGCTTAGAATAACCTTACCACGTAATGGATTTTCAACTTTGCACGAACTTTTAAAAGCAGATGGCAATGTCAACATGTCGGTTAAACCCATTTCTCAGGTCTATGGAAAAGTAGGCGTCATCAATTAAGAAGAGGCAGACAATCACGAACGATAACTGAAAAGTTGTCGTTTTTTTATTTAAAAACATAATTTTTTTATTGAATAACGATAAATAACGTGTTATTATCAATTTGAAATCAAATTATTGGAGGTATCAACATGAAAAAATATTTATTTATCAGCTTGCCATTTCTATTGGGCATCATCTGCTTTTCCCTTTACAATCTCAAAGGCATTCAGATCGCCGACGACGGGACCTTAATCGAAAGTTTCTTCTACATCCCTCTCGGTTACCTATGCTTTGCAGTCGGTCTGCTAATGCTAATGATACAACCGGTATTGGCACTTTTACAGCCTGTGAAGAGAAAAAAACTTTCAAACGAGTAACCTATTTTATTATTTGTCAAAAGCGTGCTATAATTAACACCAAGTACTAATACAAAGTGTTAACAAGGAGACTTTATGTTTTACAATGAGATTATAAACAATTGTCCTGCGTCCAATATCGCTTTACGTACCAATGGCGAATCCATCAGCTACGGACAGCTTGAAGAACGTATTGAACGCTTTTGCAGCTTTTTCCATAAGTCCGGCATAAATGCCGGCGACTACTTAGGCCTTTATGCCGGCAACAGCCCGGAGTTTGTCTACACCTATTTGGCAGCCAGCAAACTGGGCGCTGTCATCGTCCCTTTCAATCGCATGCTGACAGGAAACGAAGTAGAATACATTGCCGAAGATGCAGATATGAAATACATCGTCACGATGAAGCCACTTGAAATCAGTCCCCGTTATCAGCAATTTGTTTTGCCCAAGATTCTGGATGACATTCTAGAAACCGATATCGTAGCATTACCTGAATTCTCCAGAGATATCCACGACGTCAATACGATTATCTATACCTCTGGTACGACAGGTAAGCCAAAGGGTGCCATGCTGACTCATGAAAATTTGGTCAGTAATGCCAAAAGTGTCATCGACCATTTTGATTTTAGCGTAGAAGATATTCATTTATGCGTTCTACCTATGTTCCATAGCTTTGCATGGACGGTCAGTGTCACAGCAGCGCTTTATAGCGGAGCAACAGTTGTCATAGAAGATGTTTTCCATCCTAAGAACATCTTGCAGCGTATTCAGGAAGAAAAAGTGACCGTCATCAGCGGCGTGCCTGCCATGTACTCTTACTATGTCTCGCTCGGACACAAAGAGGATTTTGACTCTGTAAGAGTCTTTATTTCAGGTGGTGCTTCACTGCCAGTGGAAATACTCGAAAACTTTGAAAAGAAATTCGACAAGAAAATCTGTGAAGGCTACGGTCTTTCAGAGAGTTCTCCGGTTGTTTCCATCAACCCGATGCATCGAACCAAACCCGGCTCGATTGGCCTACCTATCAAAGATGTTCATGTCAAAATCGTCAATGATAAAGGTCAAGACTTGCCAACAGGCACAGCGGGTGAAATCCTAGTCATGGGTCCTAATGTCATGAAAGGCTATAAGAACCTACCAGAAGAAACGAAAAAAACGATTGTAGATGCTTGGTTGCATACAGGCGATATCGGTTATTTGGATGAAGACGGTTATATCTATATCGTCGATCGAATCAAAGATATCATCATCGTCAGCGGCCTTAACGTCTATCCGCGAGAAATCGAAGAGTTAATTTACCAGTATGGCGGCGTCTTAGAAGCGGCTGTCATCGGCATACCAGATAAAAAAAGAGGTGAAGTGCCTATGGCCTACATTGCCGTTGAAAACCGTGATACATTTGATTTAGAAGGTTTAGAGAAGCATTTGAATGACAACCTCGCTCAGTTCAAATGGCCTAAGAAAATCACCATCATGGAATCGCTACCGAAAAATGCCACCGGCAAGATTATGAAGCGGGCACTCAAAGAATAATATTTGCAAGGAAAATTGCATTCTTAACAATTTGCGTGCAATTCGTTCATATTCTGTTCACGTTTACGGGTTATAGTATATACATACAAACGATAACCCCAAACACATTATAACTCCCCCAAAGTTAAATAATGTACAGAAACCCGGCTTTCCCAAGTCGGGTTTTTTCGTGCACATTAAAAACGCACACTCGATCACTCAAGTGTGCGTTCTGTTAAGTTTAATGAACTATCTAGTATTTTTCTCTCTTAGCGTAGTGTGTATGAAGCAAGTCATGTGCCTTATGGCTGTTTGGTTTGCCAAGGAATTCTTCATAAAGATTCATCAATGTCTTATTATGATGAGATTTTCTCTCTGGCATCAACTTGTCTTCTTCATAAAGCGCTGCCGCTCTAGCAACTCTTAAGTCAATTGAAGCACGTGTTTTCGAGTCAACTTGTGGCTGACCACCACCAGTTACACAACCACCGCTACATCCCATGATTTCGATGAAGTGGTACTCTTTTTCACCCGCTTTAACCATTTCAAGCACTTTAGCCGCTTGTGCTGTACCGTGAGCCACACATACCTTAACGTCCAAGTCACCAATAGTTACTGTCGCTTCTTTAATGCCTTCTTCAACACCTCTTACTGCTTCGTATTCGATGTTTGTTAAATTTTCACCAGTTAAGACGTCAGCAACGGTTCTAAGCGCCGCTTCCATAACACCACCAGTTGCACCGAAGATTACGCCGGCACCAGTGTATTCGCCCATGATTGGATCAAATTCTTCATCTTTAAGGTTCAAGAAGTCGATTCTAGCTTCCTTGATCATTTTGCCAAGTTCTCTAGTTGTGATTACTGCATCGACATCTCTTAAACCGTCTTTGTTGACCATTTCTTCTCTAGCAGACTCTGTCTTTTTAGAAGTACATGGCATTACTGAAACAACAAACATTTTCTTAGGATCGATATTTTGTTTTTCAGCATAGTATGATTTAAGGATTGCACCAAACATTTGGTGAGGTGATTTACATGTCGATAAGTTATCTAAGAATTCTGGGTAGTTGAATTCACAGAAACGAATCCAACCTGGTGAACATGATGTAATCATCGGTAATGTACCACCGTTTTGAATTCTGCTTAGTAACTCTGTACCTTCTTCTAAGATAGTTAAGTCCGCTGCAAAGTTTGTATCGTAAACTTGGCCAAAGCCCATTCTCTTAAGCGATGCTACCATTTTACCAGTTACTCTTGTACCGATTGGTAAGCCAAATTCTTCACCAAGACCCGCTCTAACAGCTGGAGCTGTTTGAACGATGACATGCATATCTGGATCTTCGATTGCATCCCAAACTCTTTCAGTGTCAGATTTTTCTCTTAATGCAGCTACTGGACATACGTTGATACATTGACCACAGTATACACATGGTACATCTTTCATTGACATACCGAATGCAGGACCAACGATTGTTTCAAATCCTCTGTTTGTAAACTCAAGAATACCAATACCTTGTGTTTTCTTACAGATTGCCACACATCTACCACAAAGGATACATTTACTTGAATCTCTTACGATAGAGTGTGAAAGATCATCGTAAGTACGCTCTCTTTTAGCACCTTCGTATTTGATTTCTTCAATACCTAATTCTTCAGCAACTGATTGCAATTCACAGTTTTTGTTTCTGAAACATGTTGTACATTCTCTGTTGTGGTTTGCTAAAATCAATTCAACTGTTGTTTTTCTAGATTCTCTTACGCGTTTTGTGTTTGTTTTTACAACCATGCCGTCTCTTACAGGAAGCACACATGATGCTTGAAGTGCTCTTGCACCTTCAACTTCAACAACACATACTCTACACGCACCTACTTCGTTCACATCTTTCATGTGACAAAGAGTTGGGATTTCAAATCCACTTTGTCTTGCTGCTTCTAATACTGTATATGAACTTGGAACTTCAACTTCCATTCCGTTAATTGTTAAACGTACATTTTCCAAAGTATACACCTCTTTCCTTTCGACTTCGACTACTCTTTAATGATTGCGTCTACTGGACACTTAGCGATACATGCTTCACACTTGATACACTTGTCTTGATCAATTGTATGAAGGCCTTTTCGCTCGCCAGAAATACATTCTACCGGACAAACTCTTGTACAAGCCGTACAGCCGATACACTTGTCAGTAATCTTGATTTGTAGTAAGTTTTTACATACGCCTGCTGGACATTTCTTGTCGATAACGTGCGCTTCATATTCATGTCTGAAATGCGTCAAAGTAGAAAGAACTGGGTTTGGCGCCGTTTGTCCAAGACCGCAAAGTGCAGAATCTTTGATGCTGTGAGCCAATCTTTCCAAAGTATCGATATCTTCCATTGTACCTTTACCTTCAGTAATCTTGTCTAACAATTCGCACATTCTCTTTGTACCTTCACGACAAGGTACACACTTACCACATGACTCGTCAACTGTAAAGTCAAGGAAGAATCTCGCAATATCTACCATACAGTTGTCTTCATCCATAACAATCATACCGCCTGAACCCATCATTGAGCCTTTAGCAATCAAGTTGTCATAGTCGATTGGTGTATCTAAATCTTTATAAGTAATACATCCACCTGATGGGCCACCTGTTTGAACAGCTTTGAATTCTTTGCCGTTAGGTATGCCGCCACCGATATCGTAGATGATCTCTCTTAATGTTGTACCCATTGGAATTTCAACAAGGCCTGTGTTATTGATCTTGCCACCCAATGCGAATACTTTAGTACCTTTTGATTTTTCAGTACCGATTGATGCAAACCACTCAGCACCATTAAGAATGATTTGAGGGATGTTTGCATAAGTTTCAACGTTATTCAATAATGTTGGTTTACCCCAGATACCCTTTTGTGCAGGGAACGGTGGCTTAGGTCTAGGCATACCTCTTTCGCCTTCGATAGAAGCGATAAGAGCAGTTTCCTCACCACATACGAACGCACCAGCACCCAATCTGATTTCTAAATCGAAATTGAAACCGCTGTCGAAGATGTTTTGGCCTAAAAGACCCATTTCTCTTGCTTGATCGATCGCAATACTCAAACGCTTAACAGCGATAGGGTATTCCGCTCTGATGTATACATAACCTTTTTCTGCACCGATTGCGTAACCTGCAATTGCCATCGCTTCGATGATTGCATGTGGGTCACCTTCTAATACAGATCTATCCATGAACGCACCTGGGTCACCCTCATCGGCATTACATGCAACATACTTAACAGGCTCTTTTTCCATAGCTGTGAAGCCCCATTTAAGTCCTGTAGGGAAACCACCGCCACCACGGCCTCTTAAACCTGAATCTTTTACGATTTGAACAACTTCTTCAGGCTTCATTTCAGTTACAACTTTACCTAAGGCTTCGTAACCGTTAAATGCGATATACTCTTCAATTTTTTCAGGGTTGATAACACCACAGTTTCTAAGTGCAACCCTTTGTTGTTTTTGATAGAAATCCACTTCGTTAAGTGATTTGATTTTATCTTCTTCAATAGACTTGTGATATAGCAGTTCTTTTACGATTCTACCTTTTAGCAAATGCTCTTCACAAATTCTAGTGACATCTTCTTTGGATACTCGGCTGTAAAACGCACCTTCTGGGTATACGATAACGATTGGGCCGGCTTCACAAAGACCAAAACAACCTGTTCTAACAACTTTGATTTCTTTATCTAATGCTAATCTGCTTAATTCAGAATTAAACATTTCTTCCAGTGTAGCTGATCCTGAAGATACACATCCAGTACCACCACACACTAATATATGTGCTCTGTACAATTCCATCTACGTTCCTCCTAACATGATTTGAATGTTCTCAGATTATTCTGCCGCACCGATTGTATACTCAGTAACAACATTACCGTTTACAATGTGCTCAGCGATTACTTTTCTAGCTTTTTCTTCTGTCATTTCAACATAAGTTACTTTTTCTTCGCCTGGCATGTAAACTTCAACGATTGGCTCTAATCTACAAACGCCAATACATCCTGTTTGAGTAACTTCTACGTCGCCTAGATTTCTCTTTTGAACTTCTTCAAGCAATGCAGTTAAAACTGGTCTTGCACCCGCAGAGATACCACATGTCGCCATACCGACAACAATTCTAGTACCTTTTCTATCTTTACGCACGTCAACTTTTTTCAGTGCCTCTTCTCTAATCTTTGCTAATTCAGCTAATGATTTCATCCAGTTACCTCCTATTACCCTCTGTATTTGTCTAGAATTCCAGGAATGTCCGCTTCAACCAAACGGCCGTAAACATCTTCGTTAATTGTTAGAACAGGTGCTAAACCACATGCTCCAATACATCTTGTCGCTTCCAAAGTAAATTTACCGTCTGCAGATGTTTTTCCAATTTCAACGTTCAATTCGTTAGAAATTCTGTCAATCAGTCTTTGAGAACCCTTTACATAACAAGCTGTTCCAAGACATACGCCAATCACATACTCTCCCTTTGGTACTAGAGAGAATTGAGAGTAGAAGGTAACAACGCCATAAATCTCAGCTAAAGGAATGTTTAACTCTTCCGATATTACCTTTTGTACTTCTAGTGGTAGTGCTCCAAATAGG
>JAFGTX010000232.1 GCA_016938815.1 Clostridia bacterium
CTGGAAAACGTGTTGACTATTGCCAAAGAATTTACAGAGGGTAAACTCATCACAGTATTTGGCTGCGGTGGTGATCGTGATAAGAGCAAGAGACCGCTGATGGGAAATATTGCGCTGGAGAAATCGGACTATGTCGTTGTCACCAGTGATAATCCAAGAACAGAAGTGCCTGAAACCATCATTAAAGAAATTGTGGTGGATTATGTGGAAGGTGGGCCTTTTGAAATTCATGTCGATCGGACAGAGGCTATTGCTGCAGCCATTGCTATGGCAAAAGCGGGAGATACCGTTGTCATTGCCGGGAAAGGCCATGAAACCTACCAAATTCTAGGTACGGAAAAAATAGATTTTGATGATCAATTAATTGCACAAGAATACTTAGCATTAAAAGGAGAACAATAAGTATGGAAAGTAAGAGCCTCATATGGGCATTTTTGATTAGTTATTTAACAGCGAGCACTTTGGCACCAGTTATCATTCCGTTTTTACAGCGGTTGAAGGTAGGACAGAGTATTAGGGAAGAAGGTCCAAAATCCCATCATAAGAAAAAGGGAACACCGACGATGGGTGGTGTGATTTTTATTATTGGTACACTGGTTGCGGTTCTGATTCAGAGAAACTTTGACCCGGCGGTAGGCTTCATTATGCTGGCTTTTATCGGTTTCAGCTTGATTGGATTTGCGGATGACTATATAAAGGTGGTTCTGAAACGAAATTTAGGTTTGAGTGCTAAGCAGAAAATTGCTGGACAAGTGATGGTGTCAGCGGTATTATCCTATTATGCCAAGGTGTTATTTGGCACAACACTGTTTGTTCCTTTTTACAATCAATATGTTGATTTAGGCATGTTTTATATACCATTTGTCCTCTTTGTCTTTGTTGCTGTGACCAATAGTGTCAATTTGACAGACGGTTTAGATGGCTTATCCACTTTAGTAACGATTGCAGTCATGACTTTTTTCTGTATGGCGGCGGTTAAACTTGAACTTTTGGGTGTGACTAAGGTGATTTTCGCTTTGCTGGGTAGTTTGGTTGGCTTTTTTGGTGTGAACAGGAATCCAGCAAAGGTTTTTATGGGGGATTTGGGTTCTTTGGCACTGGGTGGTGCGGTTACCGCGGTTGCCCTTGCAACAAAAATGGTGTTTATGATTCCGATTGTCGGCTTCATTTATTTTGCAGAAGCATTGTCGGTAATTATACAAGTGGCTGTTTTCAAGAAGACTGGCAAACGCGTGTTTAAGATGAGTCCCTTACATCACCATTTTGAACTTTCAGGATGGGATGAAAGAACGGTTGTGGCGAGATTTAGCGTAGTGACGTTGGTCTTGGCATTTGTAGGCTATTTGATTATAAATTCAGTACTGTAGAGGTGTAAGATGAATAATTCAATGACAGGCAAGAAGGTATTGGTAGTGGGCGCTGCACGTTCGGGTGTATCGACGCTATCGGTTTTAAAACATTTGGGGGCACAGGTTGTACTCAATGATATAAAAACAAAGGAACAATTGGGTGATTTATATGAGGCGTTGAGCAATGATGCCGATGAACTGATTTTAGGTACACATCCTGACGATATGTCGTCCTATGATTTGGTGGTGCTCAGCCCAGGTGTGCCTACGGATTTGCCTTTTATTGAAAAAGCTCGTGAACAAGCGGTTGAGATTATTGGCGAGTTGGAATTGGCTTATCAAAACTGCAAGGGTAGTTTTCTAGGCATCACTGGTACCAACGGCAAGACGACGACGACTTCTTTGGTTGGAGAAATATTTGAAACGGCAAAACGCAAACATTTTGTCGTGGGTAATATTGGTTTGCCGGCTATTTCTAAAACTTTGGATGCTGATGAAGAAACAGTGATGGTGACAGAACTTAGCAGTTTCCAGCTGGAGTCTATCAAACACTTTAGACCGAGGGTTGCGACAATACTGAATTTAACACCGGATCATCTTAATCGGCATAAGACGATGGCAGCTTATACCGATGCCAAATGTCGCATTTTTGAAAATCAAGCGGAATCAGATATTCTCTTGCTCAATTATGACAATGAAGCAACGAGACTTTTAAAAGATAGAGTATCTTCAAAAGTGGTGTTTTTCAGTAGAAAAGAAAGCTTAGATGAAGGTGTTTTCGTAGACAATGGTATGATTGTGGTGAAAATGGATGACGTACGTACGGAGATTGGTGCGGTATCGGATATTTTTATTCCAGGACCACATAATCTTGAAAATGTGCTTGCAGCGACAGGTCTTGCTTTTTTCAGCGATATAGCACCGGACGTGATTATGGCAGCCATTAAGGCCTTTAAAGGGGTGGAGCATCGCGTTGAATATGTAGATGTCATTCAGGGCATTACCTTTTTCAACGACTCAAAAGGTACGAATCCAGATGCATCCATTCAGGCAGTGAGAGCGATGAATAAGCCAACGATTCTTATCGCTGGTGGTATGGATAAAGGATCTGATTTCAATGAATTCATCGAATCCTTTGGACCTGAAATCGAGGCACTTGTCTTGCTTGGTGAGACAAAGGATCTTATTGAAAAGACGGCACTTGATCATGGTTTTACGAATATATATAAAGTCAGTACGATGGTAGAGGCGGTTGAAAAATCTTTCGAATTGGCTTCTGAGAATTATAATGTGTTGCTGTCACCAGCTTGTGCAAGTTGGGATATGTATGAGAGTTACGAAGTAAGAGGTAGAGAGTTTAAGGCGCTTGTTAGAGCGCACAAATAGTGTTCGGAGTAGTGTATGAAGACAAAAAAGCATTTA
>JAFGTX010000233.1 GCA_016938815.1 Clostridia bacterium
AACGTCATCCTTAGAAGCAGAAAATTAAGCGCAGAACCCGCAGAGCTATTGAGAGAGAATTTGAATATTATGATTTCTAAATCCGTAATGACTCGAGAGGATGCTGATGGGATATTAAGCCGCGTCATCTATACTGACGATCTGGAGGCCGCAGTGAAGGAAGCCGACTTAATCATTGAATGCGTGGTAGAAAACATGGAAATCAAGCAAAATCTATTTGCAGAAATTGAACCCATGTGCAAGGAAGATGCTATTCTCGCAACCAATACATCGGTGATGAGCATCACAGAGATCGCCTCAAAAGTGAAAGATCCAAGTCGTGTGGTCGGCACCCATTTTTGGAATCCGCCTTATCTGATTCCATTGGTGGAAATCGTTAGAGGCGATCAAACAAGCATAGAGGTATTTGATGCCACCTATGAATTTATCAAGGCAATTGGTAAGAAGCCCGTAAAATGTATGAAAGACGTACCGGGTTTTATTGCAAATAGATTGCAGCACGCTATTTGGAGAGAGGCCTTATCTATTGTGGAGCGAGGGATTGCTGATGCAGCAACTGTCGACGAAGCATTAAGATATGGTCCAGGTTTAAGATACCCGATTTTAGGTATTTTAGAGCAAGCTGATATGATTGGACTCGATTTGTCGTTAAGCATTCAAGAGTATATTTTACCTCACCTTGAAGACACCCACACTGCCTCAAGTTTACTTCGCAAGCATGTAGAAGATGGAAACTTAGGTTTCAAGACTGGTAAAGGCTATCAAGAATGGACAGAAGAGGACAAAACAGCTTCAAAAAGACGACTCAATGAATATTTGATTGACGTTTCAAAAAATAGCCACTTGTAAAAAACTTAAATAATAACACATAAGGAGAATGAAAATGGGAAAAAAAATTTTAGTTGATTTGACACATCCGTTCAGTGCAGATATTCCGGTATGGCCTTACTTTGCAAAGCCAAAGATCGATACAATGCACAACTTATCAAAAAGCGGTGTTTTAACACAAAAAATTGATGTTGTTATGCATTGCGGTACACATGCAGATGCACCTAGACATGTTATGGAATATGAATTCGATGGTAGAAGAGCCAGATATACCCACGAAATGCCTGTAGATGCTTATTTTGGCGACGCGGTATGTTTGGATATCCAAGTAGACCGATGGGGCTTAATTACAGAAGAACATTTAGAAGATGCGTGCAAACGTGCAGATATTAAGCCTGAAGAGCTTGAAGGTATGGTTGTTTGTTTAAGAACAGGCATGCATTTGAAATTTGATGATACAAAAGAATATTACCATTATTCTTGCGGTACAGGAATTGAAGCGGGCAAGTGGTTTGCTAAGTACAAGGTAAAATGTGTTGCGATGGATATGCAGGCTCTAGACCATCCACTGCATACAACGATGGGCAAAAACGGTGGACCTCTTGGTATGAATTTAAATGGTAATTCTGGACGCCCAATTACCGAAGAATATATTGAAAAATTTGGTATTGAGGCATTTGCTGAATTCAATAAGCAAACTTATCTTGATGTATTTGGTAAAGACGCTTATGATAAAAAATTCGGATTCTTAGAGGAAAATGGTTTGGAAGGTACATGGGAGCCATGTCACAAATATTTACTAGGACATGGTATTGTAGGTATCGAAAATCTTGGTGGCGATTTGGAAAAAGTAGTCAACAAGAAGTTTAGATTTATGGCATTCCCATTGCGTTGGCATATGGGTGACGGATCTATGGTAAGATGCGTTGCTGAAATCGATGAAGATGATTTAAATGATGTTGAAGACAGAAAATACGTATACGGATCGATGTAAGGAAGGTAACGATAATGGCGAAAACGATAATTACAGTAGCAACAACTGGCGCATGGCCTGCAAAAAAAGACAACCCAAGTATTCCTTTAACACCACAGGAAATTGCTGATGACGTGTACGCTTGTTATCAAGCGGGTGCTGCAATTGCACATCTTCACATGAGAGATGACGCGGGTATGGGTACTATGAATACTGAAAAATTTGAGGAAACAGTTAAGTTGATCAAGGAAAAATGTGACATTATTTTGAACCTTACAACATCTGGGGATTTAAATGCGACGGATGAAACGCGACAAGCGCACTTGAAGTCGATTAGACCGGATATGGCATCTTATGATTGTGGTTCAATGAACTGGATGCATAAAAGTCTGTTTATCAATTCTCCTCAATTTTTAGAGGAATTGGGCGCTACAATGCAGAAAAGCAATGTAAAGCCAGAAATCGAAATTTTCGATGCCGGTATGGTTTACAATTCACTGCATTACAAAAAGAAGGGTGTCCTTCAAGGCCCCTTGCACTATCAGTTTGTACTAGGTGCTGCTGGTGGTTCAACCGCGACAGTAGAGAACTTAGTGTATTTAAAAGGACTGATTCCAGAAGACTCAACTTGGTCAGCTCTTGGAATTGGCAAGGATCATATGAAAATTATGTACACAGCCATTGCTATGGGCGGTCATATCAGGGTCGGACTTGAAGATAATCTATTCTACGGCAAGGGTGATTTAGCAACGAATGTTAGACTTGTTGAGCGAGCAGCTGATGCCATAAGAACTTATGGCAATGAAGTGGCGACGGTCGCAGAAGCAAGGGAGATATTAGGTTTAAAATAATAATGGTTTGGGAATCGGTTTGGAGGGTGTTTAATGGAGAGTAATGTAAGAAGTGAACACGTAAAAAAAACGGCAGGCTTAGCCAATTTTGGGCGTAGCGGATGGGGCGTCGTTATATACTGTGCAGCAATGTTCTGGTTTTACGTTGGTATGGTTAATGATGGTTCTAATATCACGGCACCTGCATTTGCAAAAGCAATGGGGCTAGATTATCCTGTGGTACTGAGCATGGGTACCATTGCAGGTCTTGTTGGTTTTATATTCTTTGTGCTATTTGGACAAATCAACATTAAGCTGGGTGCAAGAAAAACCTCGCTCATCTGTATGTTATTGGCAGGTGTCGCTTATGCTGGTATTGGCTTTTCAAATAGTCTGGTCATGTATGCCGTGTGTTTATGCGTTGTTACCGGTACGGTGATGTCCGGCGGTTACATTGCAGGCGGTACTTTGGTTGCCAAGTGGTTTCCTAAGAAAAAAGGGATTGTCATGGGTTATACCACGATGGGCCATAACTTGGCGTCTGCATTCTATGTACCTATGATTGCGTTTTTAGTGAATAC
>JAFGTX010000234.1 GCA_016938815.1 Clostridia bacterium
CCCTCGTTCATGATATAGATGCGGTCGCAAATATCGCATGCCAAAGTCAAGTCATGTGTAATAAACACACTGGTGAATGCTGCCTCATGTTCTATATTCACAATCAAATCGATGATTTTCTTCTGGATAGATGCATCCAGTGCCGACGTACATTCGTCAAAAATAACCAACTGGGGATTAAGACTCAACGCTCTAGCAATCACCACTCTTTGTAATTGCCCACCGCTGAGTTCAGATGGGTATTTGTCCAAATATGACCCGTCCAAGCCAACGCGCATCATCCACTGGGAAAGATGCTTAAAGGCTTCTGATTTTGTCATGTAGCCATGGTTGAGCATAGGTTGAATCAGATAACTTGAAATTTTCATTTTTGGACTAAACGTATCCAAGGGATTCTGGAAGACCATCTGCATCTTGGCATAATAGGATTTCAACGCTTTTCTACTATACTGTGATATCACTTCTCCATTGAAAAGAATTTGACCTGAAGTCGGCTCAATCATCCCTGCAATAAGCTTTGCCAAGGTACTTTTTCCACTACCGCTTTCACCGACAATACCAATGGCTTCCCCTTTTTTGACTACTAAATTGATGTCATCTGCAGCTTTAATGCGATCACCATTATTTTTACTATAAATTTTACTGATTTGCTTTAATTCTAAAACATTCATCTAACCACGCTCCAAACATCTGACCGTACTCAGTAACTCGCGCGTATACTGGTGCTGTGGATTTTTGATAACCACATCCGTATAGCCCGATTCCACGATCAAGCCATCTTTCATGACGAGAATCCGGTCTGATAAGTAGGCCGCAAGAGCAATATCATGTGTAACAATCAACATGCTGGTATCCATCGTTCTTTTAAGCGATAAGAGTTCATCTGCAATCGCCCTGCCTACAACGACATCAAGTGCGCTTGTAGGTTCATCAGCCAACAATAGCTTTGGCGCATTAGCCATAACCATGGCTATATACACCCGTTGCTGCATGCCGCCACTCAGCTCATGCAGATAACCTTCCATAATCTTTTCAGGATTTTTAAGCGCCACTTTTTTTAAGCAAGATACCGCCGTTTTTCTAGCCTCTTCAACCGTCACGTTTTTATGGCTTCTAATGCTTTCTATAAATTGAGTAGAGACTTTCAAAATCGGGTTCATATAGCTACTAGGATTTTGGAAAACCATTCCGATTTGTC
>JAFGTX010000235.1 GCA_016938815.1 Clostridia bacterium
AACAGCACTCCAGATCAAAGCACCGCACGGTTTTGTACTGAGCCGCCAGAAGCTGAAAACACTGAAGCCTGAGAGAGATTTCGGTGAAGTGAGCAAAGGTGCCTATATCGTGAAGCAGAGAGAGGATGCGAACCTGACACTGATGGCATCCGGTTCCGAGCTTATGCCTTGTCTTCAGGCCGCATGTTCGCTGGAAGCGCTCGGTATCAGAGCGAATGTGGTTTCTGTACCGTGTTTTGACCTCTTCAACGAGCAGGATGAGGCATATAAAGCACAGGTAGTCGATACGAACACAAAAGTACTTGCGGTTGAAGCGGCTACTGCAACCGAGTACTACCGCTATGCGGATGATATACTCGGTATGGAAACATTCGGAGCATCCGCACCGGCAGAGCAGCTCTTCGAGAGGTTCGGGTTCACAGAAGAGAATATCATGAAGCGTGCATGTAAACTGATGGGCGTGGAGTATAAAGAGGTAAGAAAAGAAGAGTGCTAACGTTTTAACTCGCTTCATTAAAAATGCCTCTTGCTACACCTTTTCAAGGTGTAGCACATACTTATCCCCATATCACAAACTAACCTAGAAGTCACTCATTTCAAGTTTACACATTATCAAGTCATATCCTGATATAGAATATCTTATAAAATTTTCATGGCTATTTTAATCAGGCCAAAGCCGGAAGTTTATTTTACGGAATAAAATAAGAAAATCGCACTGATAATGAATGATGTTTTTCCCGTTACACCTTTCCCAAGGTGTAATGCAGATGATACCGCTACATACAAACCAGGCCTAAGCCCATCGATAGATGGAAATCAAGTAGATTTACTGGTTTCCAAATGATGCTGATGTGACATATTGGTTCAATATACAAAATAGTTGTGGAACTATCCACAGGATACACTACGATAAAGTCTCCACTTCCGTGAGTCCTTCCACACTCTAACAATATGGAGAGCAAATAAAATATAAAAACAGCGCAGATCGTGAATGATGTTTACATGTATTAACACTATATTCACACTGTAGTTACAAACTTGTTCTACA
>JAFGTX010000236.1 GCA_016938815.1 Clostridia bacterium
GAAGTATTCACTTCTCCTTTTACTTTCTCTTTATATCTCCACCCAATACACTTCATTTTCAAGTGAAGCCATAAATTTCTCTAAATCTTTGCTGCTGAAAGTGACCGTTGCATTGTTAACATTTGGATGCACGCCGACTTCCGCATAATTTCTGAGTGCGGCATCCATATAAACGATGACATGAGCATTGGTATCATTCAGGAGACCGAAAGGTGAAACGCTACCAGAGGGTACATCTAAGTATTTTTGCAGTCTTTCTTCGCTGGCAAAAGACATTTTGCCTAGGCCTTGTTTTGCTTCAAAATCTTTTAAATTAAAAGGTTTTTCTTTTGGCATTACCACCAAGTAGTGTTGTTTGCCCTTTTGATCTCTAAGGAATAAGTTTTTACAAACTTGAGCATCCATTTCAGGTAACACCTTTTCCATTTCTTCAACAGTAAAAGCCGCTTCGTGCTCTATAATGTTAAAATCAATGGCTAAGTCCTTCAATACGTCATAAACTTTTTGAGCTTTCATCCTACGTCACCTCGGTATTTTTTTAACTATATTATAAAACTTTTAGAATAGATATGCAATTTAAACGCGTTTAGAACGGATTGAACATTTACAAGAAGAAAAGTTCATGATAAACTATAGTTAGAAATCTAATCAATCGAATGTGTTATGGGAGTTTTAATATGTTAATGGAAAAGAGTGTTAATACGATTTTTGAGTTGCATTCTGCAATGGAGCATAATTTATTTAAGGCGTTTTTCAAGCGGTATGAAATGCCGGAGGGTTTGAAGCATCGACATATAAGGGCGATGATTGCATTGTACTTTAACAAGAAGATGATTATGTCAGAAGTCAGCAGCGTACTTAATATAGAAAAGGGTTCTTTTACGACGGTTGCAGATAAGCTGATTGACATGGGTTATGTCGTAACAGAACGTAGCACCAAAGACCGACGTGTCTATGAATTAAGCTTGACGGAAAAAGGTACAGCTTTGACTCAGGATTTTCTTGCAGCGCATAGGGCGTATATTTCGCAGCTGTTTGACCAGCTGGAAGAGACACGGATGGCTACTTTTTCAGAAGCCTTGGAAGTGGTGACCTCAGTTTTAATGGACGTAGGAGACGAAAAATTCAAAACGTGTTGCAACAGCGATGAATAAAATGATGTGCAGGGGGCTTAGGTGGTATCCTAAGCTCTATTTTTATGCATAAATAATTAATAAAAAATTTAGATTTCTAACTATTTACTTTTTGAACGTGACCTGCTAAAATATTGTAAGAAAAAAGATAGTTAGAAATCAAATTAAATTCACGAGGAATTTATTACGAAGAAAAAGGAAGTGTCATATGAATAATACAAGAGAATTAGGTGAAAGACCGATTGGCGCCTTGCTAGCGAAATATTCGATACCGGCGGTCATCGCCATGTTGGTCAATGCGATATACAATGTAGTGGATCGAATTTTTATCGGACAATATGCAGGGGAAGCGGCTTTAGCGGGTCTGACGATTGTTTTTCCTGTGATGATGATCACCTTTGCTTTTTCCAGCCTTATTGGTGCAGGCGGCGCGTCATTGCTTGCCATTAAGCTGGGAGAGAAGAATGAGCGGGAAGCCAATCACGTATTTGGGAACACCCTTAGTCTTGGTTTTATCGTAACAGGAACCATGGTTCTGATCCTGATGGCCAATTTAAATGGTGCTTTATCCATATTTGGTGCAACGCCGGAAATCATACACTATGCAAATGTATATTTGAAAATCATCCTCATGGGAACGGTATTCCAGATGATGGGTTTTGTACTGAACAGTACGCTTAGAACAGAAGGCAAGCCGATATTGTCCATGGTATCCATGATTGCGGCGGCAGTGACCAACATCATTTTGGACTATCTCTTCATCGGGATTTTTGATATGGGTGTTGCTGGAGCAGCCTATGCGACAATTGCGGGACAGTTTGTCGGTTTGGGTATTTTATTGAGCTATTACCTTCGACGAAAGAGTATCTTGCACCCAAGAGGCAAGGACTTTATTCCGGAGATCAACATTTTTATTCAAATTATCACCATTGGATTTGCAACTTTTGTTTCGACGGTAGGCACCAGTGTGGCTATGACCTTTATCAACCGATCACTTTCAGTGTACGGTGGGCTAGCTGCCGTGACTTCCCTTGGCGCTATCAATAGCTTGTTCACCTTCTTTATCATGCCGATTATGGGCATTACCCAAGGTATGCAGCCGATTATCGGTTATAACTACGGTGCGCGACAATTGGACCGATCCATTAGCACTTTGAAATATGGTTTAATGATTGGCATTGTCTTTTCAACGGTGATTTTCTCCTTGCTAGAATTGTTCCCAAGACAGTTCGTTGGCTTATTCCTTGAAAACGGCTCAGCGACTGTTGACGTTGCCGTCAACGGCCTTCGTATCTTTATCGCCATGTTGCCACTACTAAGCATCAACTTAATGGGGGTTGCTTACTTCCAATCGACGGCAAACGGGAAAGTCTCTATGGTATTGGGTATGTTACGACAATTCATTTTCTTATTGCCATTGGTGTTGATATTACCAAACTACTTTGGACTCAACGGCGTGTGGATGGCAGCGCCTATTGCAGATGGGCTTGCAATTGCCATTACAGGTATGATGTTGCTTAGAGATGTGAAAATAAAACAATCTGTTCAGCCGATATTAAGCGAGGCTTAATCGATAGATTTGAAAAGGACCATCCCATGGGATGGTCCTTTGTATTATCCTAAAACTTTTAAAATGACTTGATTCAAGTCGTTTTTATCACAGATATCTTTGTGAAGGATAGGTCGCGTCTCGATGGCTTTAATAGGTCCCGGCACCTCAATATGAGCTACCTGTGCCAGCTTTTCAACCAATTCAAAGTCATCGAATGCTGATACGGATTCGCCCAAACCTTCCAACACACTGCGCGGGAACTTGAAAGGACTAGCGGTTGAAGCGATGAGCGTTGGTGTTTCATCCTTTGTTTTCTTTACGTAGTCTCTGTAGACCTGGTAGGCGACAGCGGTGTGGGTATCGATGGTATAACCATAGTCGCTGCTTAGGGATGAGATGGCATCGACGGTAGCTTTGTCATCGGCAAAACCACCATAAAAGTCGGCCATATTCAATTTCATGGCATTGGTAATTTCGTAACTGCCTTTTGATTTTAGGTCGGACATCAAAGTGGCAATCGTATGGCTGTCATCGTCGCTGATGGCATAGAGGAAACGCTCCAGATTGCTGGAAATCAAAATATCCATAGATGGCGAAATGGATGGGATGAAATCCCGCTTCAAGTCATAAACGCCGGTATTGAAAAAGTCGGTCAAAACGTTGTTATGGTTTGATGCGCATATAAATTTCTTAATCGGCAGCCCCAGTTGTTTTGCGTAATAAGCGGCAAGAATGTTGCCGAAGTTGCCAGTCGGCACGACGACGTTGATAGATTCCCCGAGCGTGATGCTTTGTGCTTTGGCCAATTGGTAATAAGACGAAATATAATAAACAATCTGCGGGACAAGGCGCCCGATGTTGATTGAGTTTGCAGATGAAAGGATGTAACCCTTTTCTTTTAATGCCGCTTTATAGTTTTCGTCGGTGAAAATACGCTTAACGCCGTTTTGAGCATCGTCAAAATTGCCATTGATACCAAATACGTGGGTATTTTCCCCCTCCTGAGTAATCATTTGACGTTTTTGGACATCGCTAACACCATCCGTTGGATAGAAAACAATGATTTCTACACCGTCAACGTCAGAGAAACCTTCAAGTGCCGCTTTTCCTGTGTCACCGGATGTCGCTGCCAGAATGACGATTTTCTCTTTTGTGCCCAGCTTTTTGGCACTGGTGGTCATGAAGTGAGGCAAAATGGACAGAGCCATATCCTTAAAGGCAAGGGTCTTGCCGTGGTAAAGTTCTATAAAAGAAGCTTTGCCACAAGTATGGATTGGTGCAATAGCCACATTTCTGAATTTTTCATCGTAAGCCAATGTGACACAGTGACGCAATTCGGCTTCGGAAAAATCGGTGGCAAAGAGTTCGAGAATTCTCATTGCAAGCTCTTGATAACTTAAAGTCATGAGGCTTTCATCTAGGAGATTGATTTCAGGCATGGCTTCCGGTACGAAGAGTCCGCCATCCGATGCAATCCCTTTTACAACTGCTTGTGCAAAAGTCAAATGTTCTGAATCAGAACGTGTTGATTTAAAGTGTAAATTTGCCATAATACCTCCTTGTATAATTCTATGTCAATGGTTCGCTAATCATACGTATGATTTATATATTATAGAAATTACTTGAGATTTCAACCCCTTTTATGCATAAGATTTTATTTTTATAAAAGATAATTTTTATATGTTTGTCGATGGCGTACAGACTGTGGAGTTGACTGCTTTATCATATTCTTGTATGGTGTTAGTGACAGCTATTAATGGCTGATTTAATCAAGGTGCTTCAGGAGACTGGAGAAAATAGGGAAAAAGGTGAGAAGCCTTTACAGCCCCCGCTACTGTAAACACGATGAAAACCATACGCCACTGTTTCGCGATGGGAAGGCGGTTAGTAAGATGAGTGTGAGTCAGGAAACCTGCCTTGTGAAATGAAAACTTCGGAGGGAAGCAAAATGAAAAAAGGAATTATTATTGTCAGTTTTGGGACAAGTTACAAAGAAACAATGGAAAAGTGTATTGAAAGCATCGAAAGGAAAGTGGCTGAGCGCTTTAATGATTACAAAGTGGTTCGTGCCTTTACATCAAACTTTATCATCAAAAAATTGAAGGAACGGGATGGCATCCAGGTGTATACGATTGAAGAGGCGATGGCAGCGATGAAAGCAGAAGGGATTGACACGATATATGTGCAACCCCTGCACATGATTGCGGGTTTTGAATACGAAAAGGTATCCCATGCGGTAGCTCTTGCGAGGCATGATAAAAATATGACAATTCATTTGGGTTGGCCCCTTTTAAATGAAGAAGTCGATTATGAGCGGTTGATCGAAGCGATTAAAATCCGCTTGCCAAAGACCAGTGAACGTGAGGGGGTCATCCTGATGGGACATGGCACGACACATTTCGCAAATGCCTGCTACAGCATGTTGCAGGCCAAGTTTTTTGATGTAGACAAGAACATCTTCATCGCCAATGTGGAAGGCTATCCTGAGTTGGAACATGTCTTAGATAAGATCAAAGGCTATGAAAAGTTGACTCTCATGCCACTGATGCTGGTCGCTGGAGACCATGCACAAAATGATATGGCTGGTGACGATGAGGATTCTTATAAAGTTATACTGGAATCAGAGGGAAAAACCGTTAACTGTATTTTGGAAGGTTTAGGCGAAAATTCAGCAGTACAGGATATTTTTCTAAAACGTATTGGTGCCTTAATAAATGAATAAGTATGTGTCAAAAGCCGACGGTTGTCGGCTTTTTTTATGTCTTCGAGTCGGAGATTGTAGTTTAGATAACAATTTTTTTTCGACCGCAAAATCGAAATGTTAAAGAACGGTAATGTTTTTTCTGTTGAAATTACTAGAATTGAATACGGTGTGACTTAAAATATTACAGTATCGCAATGAAAAGTGAAATAAACATAATATTTTTTATCTTTACATTTGCCGGAATAACTTTATAATTACAGTGTGAGTGAAAAAAATTCAGTAAAACAATCATTAACTCGGGAGGGAGACACATGAGTGTAACAACAGCAAAGAATAAGCGTCCATTGGGTTTTTACGTTTGTAGTATGGCTTTCACGCTTGAAAGAATGGCGTATTATTCAGCAAAATTTTTAATCTTCATGTTTGTTGCCGCGACGATCGCAACTGGTGGTTTAGGTTTAACAAAAGCAGAAGCAGCAATTATTCAATCTAACTTAGTAGCATTTACTTATCTAGCACCAGTATTCGGAGGTTATATTGCCGACCGTTATGTGGGTGCACGTTACTGTATTCCTGTAGGTTTACTATTAATGTCAGGTGGTTACTATGTAGGCTCAATGGCGACAGGAGCTGCGGGGATGAACCTTATGGTAGCACTTGTTGCAATCGGAACGGGTTTATTCAAAGGTAACGCTTCAGCGATTACAGGTAGACTGTTCAACAACAAAGAGCAACTTGACTCTGCGTTCTCGACACAATATTCATTTGTAAACGCAGGTGCTTTCATTGGTACGACATTAGTTGGTATCCTTTACACAGGTGCATTTGCTAAAGGCGAAATCTTAGGCTTTAGAGCATGTTTCCAAATGTCTGCTTTAATCTGTATTATTGCAGCAATCTGGTTCATCTTTGGTAGCAAATTCATGGGCGAGACTGGTAAAAAACCATTCAAAGCTGGTGAAGTTAAAGAAGTGAAAACTGAAGTAGCGAACAAGCCTTTAAGTAAAGGCGAAAAGAAAAGAGTATTCGCAATCGTTTTAGTGTCTATGTTCTCTATTGTATTCTGGGTATTCTGGTATTTAACATACCTTGCAGCTTATGACTTCGGTGAATACTTCATCAACATGAACGTAAACGGTTTCGATGTACCGCTTTCTTGGTTTGACTCATTGAACTCGTTCGCTTGTATGGCATTAGGTCCAATCCTTGGTATGCTTTGGTATAGACTTTCAAAGAGACCTCAGGGCGACTTAAGTTTATTCAAAAAATTAGCACTTGGTTTAGCTTTCTTAGGTTCAGCATTCTTAATGTTAGTATTCGCTGAAATCTCAAGAGGTATCGGTGCTCCTGAAACTGCTAAAGCAAGCTTGATGTACCTATTTGCTTTCGGTTTATTGTTAACAATTGGTGAAATGTGCTTCTCGCCACTTGGTAACTCTTTTGTTACTAAATATGCACCAGCTAAATTACTTGGTGTGTTAATGGGCGTTTGGACATTTGCAACGTTCGTAGCTGGTAAAACTTACGGTTACTTATATGCAATCACATCAAGCTATTCACCAATTCAAGCATATACAGTAGTACCTGCGGTATTATTCGTTTGTGCAGTAATTCTTTTCTTCGGCGATAAAAAGCTGACTAGTTTATTAGAAGGCGATGAAGAAGAAAACTTACAAGAAGCGCTTGAAGCGTAGGAAAGTATAAATAATTTGATGAAATGTTGCGGCTCTCGGTTTTCCGAGAGCCGTTTTAGTTTACTTTTTTTTATGGGTGCTCTATACTGGAACTGAGGTGAAATCAATGAATAGAATGGCAATAAAAATTAAAGAAGCACGGATTAAAGCAGGGCTCAGTGAAAAGGAACTCGCTAAGAAATGCGGTTTATCCGTCAATTATATTATTCAAATAGAATCAGGCAAAAAGATCATCAATGAAAAGGCGGCGGATAATATACTGAACAGCCTAGGCGAGAAAGTGGAAATGCTGGAAGATCTCAGTGCCAAGGAAGAAAAAGAAATTGTTGCAAAACCGGTCAAGAAACCGACCCAAACGGTTAATTACGCCATCAATCCAAGTCCACAGTGGGAGAGTGCGCTGGCTGGGGTTCTGAAAAAATACGCAATCGTCGATTGCTATACGGATAAGGTGATTGGCTATAAGGAATTGCCGATTATTGGCAAGAAAGTGGAGGGTCATAATCCGGATCGCCTCCTCTTTGTTCAAGCTTCCAATAATGAAATGGAGTCACTCCGTGTAAAGCGTGGTGACGTTGTGACGGTTATGATGACAAGCGAAGTCGAAAACAATCAGCTCTACGTGTTGGAAATATCTGGCAAACGGATCATCAGACAACTCAGACGTGAGAACAACAAACTGCGTTTATCCAAGGGTGCCATTGAGTTTGATGACCAGTTGATCGATTTGAAAACGGCCCACATCATTGGAAAGTGCATCAAAGTAGAGTTTGATCTGTAAAAATAAGGCACTTTATTGGATATTATGATTAATAAAGGGTATAAAAAGAATAGTGTGAAATATAGATTGCTGACAATGAGCCACGTTTCGTGGCTCATTTTGCTTTTTAAAAGAAGGATGTCACCGTAGGGAGGTGCAATTATGAATCAGAAAACAATCAATAAGTGGCGCGTTGTTTTTGGGGTGGCAGTGGCTGCTATTATCTTTTTAGGTGCCAGCTTAAGGCAACTGGTAAATTTCATCGTCAATATCCAGTGGTTCAGTAAGCATCAGTACATCGAGACCTTCTTGATTAAAATCTGGACGGAAGTGGGGGTATTGATACCGATTTGGGTCTTGTTTACCCTATTGCTTTATCGCTATTTGATTCGGCAGCGGAGAAAGTACTATAAAAATGCCCATCTGGTTAAATCTAAAGAGGAAGACAAGTGGTTTACCCGTGGCATGCGCTTTTTCAGCGTCGTGATTGCCGGTTCTGTGGGCTGGTCGATTTCAAAATCGATTTGGTTCAAGTTGCAACTTTTCATGAATGGTGCAGCTTTTGGTGAAACAGACCCAATCTTCCATATGCCTATTGAATTTTATATGTTCAAGCTGCCGCTTTATCAGCAGTTGTTGAGTATTGGCATCTTTGTCACTTTCTTGATGATGGTGATTGTCATCGGTTTCTTTATGGTGCTGTTGATAATCAGACCACCAACAGAGGGAAGCATGTACGATGCAGGCAAATTGAAATGGCCGTTTCCCATTGAGTCACTGATTTCAGTGTTCCAGCGCAACATGATTGCGCCAGCCATTCACAAAATCGCCCTATTTGGCATGATGATTTTTCTGATGATTGGCGCCAAGTATTTCTTAATGACTTATGAGCTGATGTATTCCTCAAAAGGGGTTGCCTATGGCGCCAGCTATACTGATATCCATGTGACCTTGCTGGGATACAGGGTGGCAGGTATTATCGCGATTTTAGGTGCTTTCACTTTTGCTTATGGCGTATTGAAGGGCCATAAAAAACTCGTATCCTTTGGCCCGATTTTGCTGATTATTGTCACAGTCGTATTTGGTATCACAGGACTGGTGGTGCAGCAATTGGTCGTTGAGCCGGACGAAATCGCCAAGGAAAGTGCTTACCTGAGTCATAACATCCAATACACGCAAAAAGCGTTTGCTCTGGATGGGGTAGTGACTGAAGAATTTCCGGTAGAACAGAACCTCACCCGTGATGTTTTGGATGCCAATGCAGCGACGGTAGACAATATTAGGATCAATGATGCACGACCATTGAAGCAAACCTATAATCAGATTCAGGGCATTAGGCTCTACTATGTATTCAATGACATCGACGTCGATCGTTATGAAGTTGATGGCGAGTACAGTCAGATGTTTATTTCACCAAGAGAATTGGATCAGGAAAAATTGGCGGACCAGGCTAAGACTTGGCTTAATGAGCATTTGAAGTATACCCATGGCTATGGTGTTGCTATGTCTCCTGTCAATGCTGTAACGAATGATGGTCAACCAGTTTTGGTCATGAAAAATGTACCACCGATTTCGACGACCGATTTATTTATCACAAGGCCAGAACTTTATTTTGGTGAAAAGACCGATCAGTATATTATCGTAAATACGGACGAGCCTGAATTCGATTATCCTTCAGGGTCGGATAATGTCACTACACGGTATGAGGGCGATGCCGGTATTCCTTTAGACGGCATGAACAAGTTGCTTTTTGCCTATAGAGAATCCAGTATGAAACTCCTAGTATCCTCAGCGGTCAACAGTGACAGTCGCATTGTTATCTATAGAAACATCATAGAACGTGTGCGTCGCATTGCGCCGTTTCTGATCTATGACAGCAATCCTTATCTGGTGCTCAATCAAACCGATGGCAAGCTCTACTGGATTATCGATGCCTACACCAGCAGCGAGTATTACCCGTATTCACAACCTTTCAGTTTTAATGGCTTCAAGGTGAATTACGCTAGGAATTCTGTCAAAGTGGTCATCGACGCCTATGAAGGCACAACCACCTTCTACATTTACGATGAAACAGATCCGGTTGTGCAAACCTACAGTCGGATTTTCAAAGATTTATTTACAAGTCAGTCTGAATTGACAGAGGGACTTAAATCACATATTCGATACCCACAGGACTATTTTGATTTGCAAACTGAGGTTTATAGGGGCTATCACGTGAATAACCCCGTCGTGTTCTATAACGGTGAAGATATGTGGGATGTCGCCAATGAAAAGTACATGGATGGTATACAGCCAATAGAATCCAACTACGTCATGTATAAGTTGCCGGATGCCAGTGAAAAGGAATTCGCACTTATTGTGCCTTATACACCTAGAGAAAAACCGAATATGACTTCGCTGTTGGTAGCGCGTAATGATGGAGATGATTACGGTAAACTGTATATGTATAAATTCCCTAAGGATAAAACGATTTTGGGACCGCTTATGATTGAAGCCCGTATTGATCAGGATTCCACCATTTCGCCTCAATTTACGCTTTGGGGTCAAAAGGGGTCGGCGGTACTTCGAGGCAACTTGATTGTGGTGCCGATTGAAAATTCACTGCTCTACGTTGAACCGATCTATATCAAGGCGGATAACCCTAACAGTTTACCAGAAATGAAACGGGTCATCGTGGCTTATGAAGATAAGGTTGTCATGGAAGCGACTTTGGACCAAGCACTTGATCGCATTTTCGGGGATGTTAGGAAAAATCCTGTGGTTTCAGAGTCTGAAGATGATGTCATGAAAGCTTTGGAAGAATTGAAACAGCTTTTCAGGGAAAATCAGGAAAATATGATCCGATTGGAAGAACAAATTCAGGAATTGGAAAATCTTTTACAACCTTAAGAGACATTGAATTTTTTTATAAGCTCAGGATATAAATGAGGTAAAGGCTAGCAGGCGTTTTGAAGATGAAATGTCTGCTATGATACATATACGAGGATTTTCATTATGATGCCTGTATTTTATATTGGACTTAAATTGTTAAAAAAATTGATTAGTTGCTAATTTATTTTAAATGATATGCATGAATATGTCTTTAAAAGTATAGATAATTAATCGAGGGTATGGTATATTAGTGGTGATACCATTAAAAAAAAGTAACACAGCTGTTTCATTTTTTTAATGGAATGTTGTACATTTCTAATTTTGGCTCTCTTCTGAGCAGTTGAATTCCAATTTCTATTTTGGATATGATATCCAATAGATGAAAGCGTGTTTCATCGTATCAAATTAAATAAGAGTAATTACAGTTATTTTAGAAGCAAGTATAAAGGGGCAGTTGCTAATGAAAAGAATAATGTGGGCAAACGTTTTCCTGATGATGGTCTGGATTTTGTTTACCGAAACTTTTCAACTAGAACGACTGATTTGGGGCGTGATCGTCATTGCTGGACTCCAATGGCTTTATGCAAAAAGATTGCATAAGGCGCATTTGAAAATCAATCTTTCGCTAGCGGTTTTATGGTGTTGGGTACGCTATTTTAGAATTTTGCTTTATGAAATACTAAAAGCCAATATCCAAGTGGCCATATTAGTGCTACAACCCAAAATCAAACTCAGTCAGGGGTATTTTTATTACAAGCCTCAGTTGAAGACGGAATTTGCAAAGATGGTATTTGCAAATTCCATTACATTGACGCCTGGTACCATTACCGTGGAATATGAAGGCGATCAAATGATTATCCATTACTTGACGGAAGCCAACACGTTAGATTTAGAAAATTCGAATATGGAACGTATTCTATTGGAAATGGAGGCGTTAAAATGTTCCAGTTAGCTTATTTTCCAATATATTTTTTAGTGATGACGCTCATCGCATGTATGTATAGGGCTGTTGTCGGACCGACTAATGCAGACCGTTTGATTGCGGTTAACGTCATTGGCACGAAGACCATTGTGCTTATCTCGATGATTTCCGTTTTACTGGGAAAAAAGTACTATGAGGATGTCGTAGTCGTTTATGCACTCATCAGTTATTTGGCGACGGTCATCATCTCCCGATATGTTGAAGAGCGAAGGGAGGCAGACGATGATTTGTAAAGCCTTTTATCTCTTGTTTATGTGCGGGGGTCTGTTTTTCTTTGGTGTCGGTACACTAGGCATCTTGAGAATGCCAAGCACCTTTGCCAGAGCCCATAGTGCTGCAAAATGCGATACGCTGGGTGCGGCTTTATGCATGCTGGCGCTGGTCTTTGTTGACGGTTTTAAAATGAGTGATTGGAAATTGCTTTTGATTGTTGCGTTTATTTGGTTGACGAATCCGACGGCGACCCATCTGATTGGTCGCACGATCTTTCGCAATGACCAAAGGAAAGGGCGTGAGTAGATGCATACTTTTAGTTTAATCATGTTGACCTTCCTAATAGGTTCATCTGTGGCGGTTTCGATTGTAAAGGACCTATTGGGTGCCGTTATCGTTTTTATGGTCTACAGCATGATCATGGCGCTTTTGTGGCAGCAATTATGCGCACCGGATATAGCGATTACCGAAGCTGCCATAGGATCTGGTGTGACGACGATGTTGTTTGTATTGACCTTGAGGAGGATCAATAAGAAATGAAATTTCGAATTATTAGCAGTGTAGTGTTAACGACCATACTGATTGGTGTGCTATTACTGGGCGTTTCGGAATTGCCTGCCTTTGGCTCTTCTGATATACCGGC
>JAFGTX010000237.1 GCA_016938815.1 Clostridia bacterium
AGCGCCAAGAATTGAGCTTGACGCTTGCTCGCATTCATTAAGTGATCGTTATTGAGCACCGTCTGCAAGGTTCTATTGACCGAAACCAATTCCTTCGCTAACGGGGTTTGTTCGTCTATTATTGATCGAAAGGTGTATCCAGTAGCAAACAACTGCCAGATATGTTTTGTTCTTTTATATGGCAGCACTATCCACCAATAACTAAAAGCCAGCAGAAAGAAAAAGCTTACAAGTGAGAAAAGAAGAACCAGTGGTGTCTGGATACGTTCCTCTAGGTAGAGAAACATACCAGCAAGCACAAGGAGGACGTGCAATACAAAGAGAGAGGCAATAAGGATTATACGTGATTCTAGATATCGATAGGTATCAGCCATAGAGCTTCCTGTATTCATTAGGCTTAATCTGACAACTCTTTTTGAACAACTTCGTAAAGTGCTTCGGATCATGATAACCTATTTCAAATGCTATCTCAGCTATCCCTTTATTTGTATCCACCAGTAAACGTTTTGCCTCCTGGATTCTGAGGGCAAGTACATAGTCACTAAAACCGACACCCATGCTCTTTTTAAAGAGTGCACTGAAATAGGAACTGTTGAGATGTACCTGTTCACTTACAAGATCCAGACTGAGCATCTCATCCTTATAATGTTTTTGGAGATAGTTTATAGAAATTCTTATGGGTTTACTAACCAGTACTTCCCGTGCCTCGCGATACTGAACTAGGAGTGTATGCATTGCCTTACAGTAGGCTAGTTTTACCGCTTCCAGAGATTCTGCTTCAAGCATTGCCTGTTCATGGTTCTCTACTGTATCCTCCTGTGCACACTGTTCTTTGGCAAACTGTAGGGCTTGTCGGTAGGACTGAAGAAGCACTTCCACTGTGGTATAGAGGGAAACCTGTTGTTTCTCCAAGGTACGAAACATATCTGAAGTGAGATAATCAGTATTCTGATTGTCTTGAGCACAACATTTCTCGAACGAAACTGCTACACTTTGAAGGAAAGGATCAATGGTACATTTTTCCAAGTCTTCGGCTTCAAACAAGCGATGATGTCCTTCTACCAGTCTTCTTGTTAAGGCTTGTTTTGCTGATAACAATGATATAGGAAGATCAACAAGAGTTGTTACCTCCAATCCTATAGCTATCGAACATCTTAAATCTTGA
>JAFGTX010000238.1 GCA_016938815.1 Clostridia bacterium
AAAGCGCCACCGCTGCCGCCTTCTCCGATGATAATGGAAATCACAGGGACTTTTAAGCCTGCCATTTCAATCAGGTTTCTGGCAATCGCCTCGCCTTGACCACGCTCTTCTGCACCTAGACCACAGTAAGCACCTGGTGTATCGATAAAACATAGAATCGGGCGGTTGAACTTTTCCGCTTGTTTCATAAGGCGCAGTGCCTTTCTATAGCCTTCCGGATGGGGCATACCAAAATTTCTCTTGATATTATCCGCTGTGTCCTTGCCCTTTTGATGTCCGATAATGGTCACCGGCATACCGTTAATTGTACCGATACCACCGACGATTGCCGCATCATCACCATAAAGTCTGTCCCCATGAAATTCGATGAAGTTTTCTGTCAGACCATTGATGTAATCCAGCGTAGACATACGGTGCTTATCCCTCGCAGCCTGCACCTTTTTCCATGCATCCGGCACTTCAGCAACCGCTACCTCTGCACTCAACTGCTGTATTTTACCTTTCAGCGCCTGAATTTCTGTACTGAAATCCATATCAGAGTTTTGGTTCATCTCTATGAAGGCTGCCAATTGCTTCTCAAGGGTTTGCACTATTTTCTTGTTATCGCTCATCGTTCACACCCCCATGAAGTTTGATAATCATCCCCAGCGTCTTTTTCAACTCTGTCCGTTTAACAATTTTATCGATAAAGCCGTGCTCCAACAAGAATTCCGCTCTCTGGAAACCCTCCGGCAATTTCTGTCTGATGGTTTGTTCAATAACCCTTGGACCAGCAAATCCAATCAAGGCATTAGGTTCTGATAAGATGATGTCGCCAAGCATGGCAAAACTCGCTGTGACGCCACCTGTTGTAGGGTCTGTCAAAACAGAGATATAGAGTTCTCCCGCTTCACGATGTCTTTCAAGGGCCATGGACGTCTTGGCCATCTGCATGAGCGAAAAGACACCCTCCTGCATTCTTGCACCACCTGATGCTGTAAAAATGATCAGCGGTAACCCTGCTTTGGTCGCATGTTCAGTCAAAAGTGTCAATTTCTCTCCAATAACAGAACCCATGCTACCCATCATATACATGGGATTCATCACGCCTATTGCCGCTTTGCACCCATGAATCAAGCCTACACCGGTAACCACACCTTCTATCTCACCGGTTTTAGCCATTTGATCTGCTACCTTTTCCTCATAGCCTTCAAAGGATAAAGGATTGGTCGACTGGTAGTCTACATACAACTCTTCAAAAGTATCTTGATCTACAATATCCTCAATACGTTCTCTTGCCGATATTCTGATATGATAACCACAAACCGGACACGTATGGTTGTTCGCCGCCAAATCCTTCTGATACAAAGGTTTTTGACAGTTGCTGCACTTCACATACATCCCTTCTGGTACATTCGGTTGTCTTGACGCTACCGAGTTGTCTTTATTTAAAGTGACATAGGTCGTCTTCTTGAATAGCTTTCCAATCATCTGTCTAGCCTCCTAAAATGACTTCTTGGTTAAGAAACTCGTATCAAATTTACCTGAAATAAAGTCCTCATCACCTAGAATTGCATATTGAAAATCAATGGTCGTGTGGACACCTTGAACGATAAATTCGCCTAAGGCACGTCTCATACGTTTGATGGCTTCTTCTCGCGTCTCTGCGTGAACAATCAGCTTACCGATCATCGAGTCATAAGTCGGTGGAATGGTATAACCTCTGTAAACACCGATGTCGTTACGCACACCCAGTCCGCCCGGCAAATTGATTTCCTCAATCGTACCTGGAGATGGCATGAAATTCATGGCCGTGTTTTCCGCATTGATACGGCACTCGATCGCATGACCGTTGATTTTAACATCTTCCTGAGTCACGCTAAGCTTCTCGCCGTAAGCCACACGAATCTGCTCTTTAATCAAATCCAGTCCTGTCACCATTTCCGTTACGGGATGCTCGACTTGAATTCTTGTGTTCATCTCTATAAAATAGAAATTCTTGTGTTTATCCAATAAAAATTCCATAGTACCGGCATTTTCATAGCCAACGTGCTTGGCACCTTTGACCGCCATGGCACCCATTTTCGCTCTCAGTTCATCATCTATGGCTGCAGAAGGCGCTTCCTCCAGAACTTTCTGGTTTCGTCTCTGAATAGAACACTCACGCTCGCCTAAGTGAACGATATTGCCGTATTTATCACCCATAATCTGAAACTCGATGTGGCGGGGCTCTTCGATGTATTTTTCCATATACATACTGTCGTCTCCAAAAGCTGCTTTCGCTTCCATTTTAGCGGTACTGAAGGCTTCGTCGATCGTCGCCTCGGTATGGGCAATACGCATACCCTTACCACCACCGCCTGCAGAAGCCTTGATCATCACAGGATAACCCACTTCCACGGCTAAAGCTTTAGCTTCTTCAACGCTGCTTAGAATCTGCTTCGAACCCGGTACAACCGGTACACCTGCAGCAATCATCTGCGCTCTGGCGTTGGATTTGTTGCCCATCATATCAATAATATTGCTGTCTGGACCGATGAACACAATATTACAATCGGCACACATTTCAGCAAATTTCGCATTTTCCGATAAAAAACCAAAACCCGGGTGAATGGCTTCAGCGCCCGTTACGATACATGCACTCAGCAATCGACTCATATTTAAATAGGAATCAGCCGCCTTTGCGCTACCAATACAAATCGCTTCATCAGCAATTTGAGTGTGCAGCGCATCCCGATCAATTTCTGAAAAAACCGCCACGGTTTGTATGCCCATTTCGCGACAAGCGCGAATAATACGAACAGCAATCTCGCCTCGGTTTGCAATCAATATTTTATTAAACATAGGCCCTCCTATACTGCTTCTATTTCAAACAGTGGTTGACCGTATTCAACGATGTCTTCGTTGCTGCAAAGCACTTTGATAATTTTACAATTCTTTTCTGCAACGATTTCATTCATCACTTTCATGGCTTCTACGATACAAAGTACATCACCTTTTTTGACCATACTGCCTACAGAAACGAAAGCTGGCTTATCTGGTCCTGAAGCTTCGTAAAACACGCCGACGATCGGTGACTTCACAGTCTCTCCCATGGCTTTTGCCGCTTCAACCTCTACAGAAGCCGGAGCAGTCATTACAGGTGCCGCAGATACATTTTGTACTGCCGCTGGCGCCATCTTCATTTCTGGTGATGCTGCAACAACACATGTCTGCTCACGACCCATCTTAATAACTACGCCTTGTCCTTCATATTCAAAATTTGTAAGCCCTGTCGCTTGCATATGGCTCATCAATTCTTTGATCTCTTCAATTTTCATTTTTTCCTCCTTCGCATGAAAACATGCTATCGTTCACTATTTTACTGAACTAGAGAGAAATTGTCAACTGATATTAGTATCAGCTACTAATATCTGGCCAAAAGAGAGTGTAAAATGTTTTTTTTATATCCACATTATCTACATAATTGGTATAATATAGTTGGGCTAAAAAAATATATAATTTAGGGTGACAGAATGGAAAAAGTAAGTATACAGTACAAGGTAACGGCACTTCTTATTTTTATTATTCTCATTTCAAACATGTTTCTTGGAATCTTGAACTACAATAATTCCAAAGAAATAGCATCTAGCATCATTATCAGCAACAACGAAGACGAGTTACAAAACATCAGTGATTATTATTTCGACAAGCTTATCTCCGATATGGAATTCATTGTTGAAACATGGGCCAACTCAGATTTCATCACAAACTACGAAAAAGACAACAATACAGATCGCATCGTGTCCAGCATTCCCGGAGATTTTTTTGAGATTTACGAGCAATGGCTCGGACTCACACATTCTATGCACGATATCACATGGATTTATTATGCACTAGAGTCAGATGGTTCCATCTATATTGCGCCTGTCGATGCCAGCATGCCAGCGACTTACGATGCCCGTACCAGAGAATGGTATCAGGGTACGGTCGGTCAATCGGGTCGCATCTACTGGACTGATCCTTATGTGGATGCCGGTGCTTCCGGCAAGGTGCTTCAGACGGTGTCAAAGGCAGTTTACAAAGATGGGCAGCTAAAAGGAGTTATTGGTCTAGACATCGAA
>JAFGTX010000239.1 GCA_016938815.1 Clostridia bacterium
AGCTACCTTGAAGCGGGCGGCGAATATTTTGAAGCCGTTGAAGTCAAAATACTGCTTGGACTCCTGAATGTTATCGACAACTGTGAACAGGATATCCCCATGTTGACGGTGATGCGCTCTATTTTTGGTGGCTTTTCCACAGAGGAAATGGCCATGATTCGGGCGCATAACAAGGGTATGAGCTATTATGAGGCAATGCAGGCCTATATGCTGGATACGGATGATCCTCTTGCCGATAAAATCAGGGATTTCCTACTTAAAATAGAAGCTTGGGCGGAACGCGCCGCCTATGAACCTCTTGAAGCTCTCCTTTGGGAGATCGTCTACGACAATGGCTTCTTGGCTTTTGTTGAAGCCTTGCCTGAGGGCGATCGAAGACTTAAAAACATCGAGTTGCTGATTGATAAAATCAGCCAACTGGAGGCGGTTGGCGGACTCAGTCTCTATAAATTGATTCGCGTGCTTGAAAAAATTGAAGACTTTTCGGTGGATATGGGTGGTCAGGGCGGCCAACAGCAGGAAATGGCCTGCGTCAAAATCATGACGATCCATAAGAGCAAGGGCCTTGAGTTTCCGGTGGTCTTTTTAGCCGGTGCCAACAGGAAGTTCAATCTCAAGGATGTGCAGGGCAGCATGCTGCTCCATAAGGACCATGGCATCGGGCTGAAATATGTCGATCCATGGCGACGGATTACCACTAAGAGTGTGCCTCAGGTCGTCATCAAGCAAAGAATACTGGAAGAAAATCTAGCGGAGGAAATGCGGGTGCTTTATGTGGCCTTGACGCGAGCGGTAGACCGTCTGATTATCACTGCTTATGTCGGCAATCTGGAGACCTCTGAGAAAAAGTGGATGATCGGTGATACCCTGTTCAACTTGAAGCGGGGCAGAAGCTACCTGGATTGGATCATGATGATCCTAAAGGGGGATCATACCGATAAGCGCCATTTCAAGATAGACTATCAGTTGGTCGATGAGGTGTTTTTACACCGCCGTCTCGGTGACAGGCAGACCAATGGGGTTGTGGACTTGCTTGCCAACCATCAAGTGGCGCCATCCTTCGCAGAGACCATGTCCCAACTCAAAACGATGGACCATTATGTCATGCGGGAAACATTGCCGGCGAAGATCAGTGTCTCGTCGATGAAGCGGCTGATCAAAGCAGAGGCTTATCATTATCAACAGGCCTTGCCTCCTTTAGTGGAGAAGCCAAAATTCATGCAAGACAATCAACAACTGGCTCCGGAAGAACGGGGCACGAGAATTCACCATATACTGCGCCATATCGACTATAGGGCCTCCTCTACTTATGAGGGCTTGATGACGGCAATCGACACCCTTGAAGCTAGGGGCATCGTTTCGAAAGAAGGCTTGCAGGAAGAGGACTACAGGAAGATTGGGGATTTCCTCAAATCCAGTCTTGGCGAGCGTATTGTCAGGGCATCTGATGTCAAACGTGAAGCCCCCTTTGTATTCAAGAAAAAAATAGATGATACGGAAGTATTGGTTCAGGGTATCATTGACTTATACTTCAACGAAGGCGATGACATCGTATTGGTGGATTTCAAAACGGATCATATCAGCATAGATCAGGTAGAAAGTCGGAGTCGCCAGTACTTGCAGCAGTTAGACATGTATGCGGAAGCCATTGAACGCATCACGGGCAAATGCGTATCGCAAAGGTACCTCTATTTCCTTGAAATAGGTATAGCGAGTGCGATATAATAGCTCTGTTGTCTAAAATTAATGAATAGATGGGGAAGGACTCGATTATGACTAGGGGATTAGAAAAGGAATTAGCGAGTGCAATAGAAGCGGCACTGAAAGCAGGGGAGTGCATTCGCAAAGTATATCGTAGAGAGTTCGATGTTGAGATAAAAGAAGACCATTCACCGCTGACTGAAGCGGATTTAAGAGCCAATCAGGCGATTCTATCGGTACTCAAGCCGCTATTTCCTGAAGATGGTTTTCTGACGGAAGAGGAAGAGGATAATAAGTTTCGTTTGGAAAAGGAGCGGTGTTGGATCATCGATCCTTTAGATGGCACCAGAGAATTTGTCAAAAAGAATGATGAGTTTACGGTTAATATTGCACTGTCAAAAGGTACGGAAGTCGTTTTAGGTGTGGTTTACGCACCAATCTTCGACGAGCTCTATTATGCGGTTAAGGGTGTGGGTGCCTTTAAAAGGGAGAAGGACGGTACGGATAGGCGCATTCATGTATCGGATCGTCTTGAAGGCCTGCATGGTCTTCAAAGTCAGTCAAAGCCCATCGACATGTGTATCGACATATTCGACCGACATGCAGAGTGTGTGGCTTCAATCACGAAACTGGGAAGCTCCCTTAAAGGATGCAGGATTGCAGAGGGGGTTAGCGATGTTTACTTCAACTGTGGCCGGTCCATGGTATGGGATACCGCAGCCATGGAGTGCATCGTCGTGGAAGCCGGTGGCGTTTTGAAGCAGCTGAACGGAAAACCCATCCTCTACAATGTTGAAAAAATAGTGAACGACCGGGGTTTCTACATCTTGAATGATGCCAGAAACAATCTGGTGTTAAAATAAAAGTCGTGACAAACAAAGCCTATGCTTATATAATAAGCATAGGCTTATTAAATTTCAAAATTTA
>JAFGTX010000240.1 GCA_016938815.1 Clostridia bacterium
ACAACCACCGGTGACGTCAGTACATAATCGTAGTCCATACCAAACTGATCCGTGATTGGGCAAACCGCTTTAACATAAAGAGATTTTCTCAAATACGTTTTATTCACACCGTAAATATCCGAAATAGTGTAAGCGCTACTGCTCAAATTAGATGCGATAACAGTCTCCACACCATCACCATTGATATAGTAAAGTTCGTAATGATCTTTTCCACTCACATCTTCCCAATCAATGTTGAAATTTACTTTAGAGGCATCAAGCGTATCCGTTACAAACGTAGCTGTAATATAATCAAAGTAAAGAGCCTTTACGATATTGGAATAATACCAAACATTATTTTTCAAGAATCGTACACGGAAATAATCTCCATCCCAACTGCTATCACTTGAAATATACTGATTGGTCGCTAATAACGTGTTGCTGTCACTCACGAGTGTCGCAATGGCATCCGCTGCCACGCCTGAATAGATTTCTATCTTTTCAGCACCAGCAAAGGACGACCAGCTTAAAGTATGTTGACTACCCGACTTCGACCAAGTCAAAGTTGGTGCTGCAACATCTCCCGCCGTACTGACAATATTAGAATAATACATCTTGCCACTATCGTTACCACCTACCACAAAATACTTTTGTTGATAAGTAGCATCTGTATCCGCATACATTTTTGTAATATAACCATCAATTGGTGCATTGGCAACACTTTCCCGCGCAACACTGGAAGCAATCGGATCTAAATTGTTTACATCCGCATCCCTATAAAGGTTATAATTGTCAAAGACTACAGCTGGCGCCCATCTGAACACATAATAGTCGTTCACGTGGTTAAGGGTCAACTGAATATTATAATCTTCTGCACGCTCTACTTTAATAATATTGGAATAGAAAGGCGTCGTACTTTCCTGGTTACTATCTAGCATATCCGTATAATCAACACGTGCTACCAATTGCAAATACTTGCCATAGTAGGCCGATGTATCTATATTTTCAAAAAGGAAGTCCAGATTGCTGCTGCTTAAATTCCCAGCACCAGGTACCAGTGTATCAACACTCGACTCTGTATCTCCGTAATACAAACTATAGGTATAACCCGCGTTGGTCCCGACATTTAAAGTCTGCCAGATGGCACTGTAATCCTCACCACTGAATTCGCCAATCAACGTATAACGGTCAGAAATGACACCATCGACATAGACTTCATTAGAATCAACCGTACCTGCATCCAGTATAGCCCGAACAATAAAGGGATGACCCACCTCACTGCTCGTATCCGCTATCGTCACTTTTCTTGCGCTAATCTCATCCGCACTGGCATTATACTTATTGTAAATGATACTACCATTCGATCTCTTCGTGAGATAATACACATCGTAATCAGTCGCACCGTCTACTGCATCCCAAGTCAATTCATAATTATGATTATTCCAAGTGGCTTCAAGAGATTTGAATTCAATGGTTTTAGTAGCCTTGAAATCAAAGTTGTCGAATATAACATACCAATCATTCGACGATTCAAAATCCGAAATGTAGATATCTTCAAAATTCAACTCACTCGTCGTAAAGGTATAATTGGCGATATCTCCGTTTGATGGATAATTTGTATGGAACATATGAACCGAAACATCATATCCAGATCCGCCGCTGTTTTTATCTGCCGTAATCTTCATACTAATCGGCTGAGCAATCCACCAAGATGTATTATTGTTAGATGTATGTTTCCAATTGTAAAAAGTGAAATTTGACCGTAAGGCATCTGTCAAATAACTTTGTACGTTCAAAACTTTTGAGTAATAAGTGTTGTATCCCGAATAAGATCTTTCCAAAGTTTCATGGAAGGACCACAATTCCCCATCACCGCTGATGCCAATACCACCATTTGATTTAGACGAATAACTGCTATCAAAATCCACAAGGTCAAGACTAACCTCATAATGGTCGTATCCAGAATAGTTACCTTGTAACTCCAGATTACCACGGCCTTGAGTTTCAGTGTAAAGTCGATCATTACGAGTATCCAACTGAAAATGGTTGTTCGCCACCCAAACATCTGAATTTAGTGAACGATCACTAAAATTATCATACGCGTGTACCGTTTTCACACCGTTGACAAGTGTCATATCTATACCAGAATTACCACTTGCCGCAAAAGCAATACCGCCACCTTCAACACCGGACGGATTCACGCCTAGTAGGGAACATAACATAAATATGACCAGCGTTATTGATATAATTTTTTTCATCATCGTCATCCTCCTCATCACATTCACCTACAAACTACTTGGCAAGCCAGCTTTATTCATCATTTCCACTTCGATATTGAACATTTCTTGTGAAGACTGACGGGTATCATCTGTCGGTTCTGTATCATCCACATTCCAGTAGGTGTCGTATTGAATGAACATGTCCTCATCCAACACCACATCGTTAACCGTAATATTTTTGACTTCATATGGTAATTCCCAGTTCTCCGCACCACTTATCGATGCTCTTAAGGCTTCATACACATCGCCTGCACGCTTTTCATTTACTTCAACCGAAGAGGAAACCACAAGCGTGTATACCGTACCATCAGCCACAAACTTAGGCGCATCGCCAATCAGACTGGCACGTAATGATGTAACGCCATTTGTCGTATCTTTTTCAGACATCAAACGGATCGACACATCCTCAGTAACACCATCTGTCGTTTTCGTCATATATGCCGAAACTTTGTCAAACATTAAGTACGGACTACCGTTCAACGCCATCGTAATATATGGGTACTTCATATCCTGATACACTTCAAAAGTATAAGTGATTTCCACCACCGTACCCAGTTTGAGCCGTACATTATCCTCGCCAAACAAGCCTTGAAGTTCCCAGTCGATCGCTGGATTCAAAACATATACAGCATTTGAATACGCTGAATAATTGCCATTCACTGCACGAATTCTAACAAATTTCTCACGATAATCGTTACTTGCTACATTGTCAAAAATATAGCTCGTTGCATTTTTTATCGCATTGTTGATTGCATCAGGCATTAGCGTATATTGAGACGTATCGTGATCATTCTCATCTGTCAACGTTTCCTGATAGTAATATTCATAATCGCCGTTCGCCCACGCGACATCATTCCATGTAGTTCTAAAGGCATTGCTGTCTTTATCATACTCACCAACCAACTGTGGCAATGCCGATGTCACATCCACTAAAATTGCATTTGAATCAATTTCAAAACCATCGAAAACAGCAGCAATTTTATAATATTTACCATTGAACTCGCTATCGCTTGTCATATTCTCTAGCGTATAAGCAATGGCGCTACCGCTGAGACTCGCTTCCGAATACAGTGTAAAATCATCAGAATCTTCACTGTCTCCATAATAGATTCGAATCGAATCCGCCTGTTCGACAAGTGGCCAGCTCAATTCAAAATCATCACCGAATCTTACGATTGAAAGTTCTGGTTTTTCACCGGAATAGGCAGTGTTGGTGTAGTAAGACACACCATCTACCTTGATTTTCACTTTAAAGAACTTATGGTAAATATTACTGTTGGCACCTGTCTCTGTAACGTCCGTCCAATATTTTTCAAACTCGGTTGGAGAAAGAGATAAAATCGGCGCACCATCTAACAAAGTATCTTTAGCATCACTGGATAAAATGTCATAAGTAACAACATTGACCGTTTCGCTGACACCATCTACGATTTTTTCAGGCGCCTCCCAAGATAGGGTAAAGGTATTGTTATTGCTTGTATCCAAAATACCATCCAAACTATCAAAGTCAATCTTCAAAGGCTTAATAGAAGGTGATGTCAAGGTTGCTGTATGGCTGATGCCGAATTGATCGACAACTGGACACACCGCTTTCACAAAAACATTTTTATTGAGATACATATCATTGGCGCCATAGATATCAGAAATCACATATTCACTATCTGTTATATTGGTTGCAATAAGCACCTCTTGACCTGAATCATCTATATAATACAGTTCGTAATAGCTGCCTTCATAGGTATTGCCCAAACTATCTTTTGGCCATACTGCATCCTGCCAATTGATTTCAAAATTATATTGCGACGGATCATCCGCATCATTTACGATTTTACCACCAATATCATCAAACGATGACGTTCTAACGATATTGGAATAATACCAAATACCGTCTTTATAGTATCTCGCTTGAACATACTTGTTTTCAAAAGTTGAATCGTCCGACTCCAGATAGTTATTTGTCAGCATAGACCCATCATCACTTAATAAAGTATTGATGTCATCTGCCGATGTGCCGTAATATAACTCGACTTTTGTCGCGCCCTCAAAAGCAGCCCACTGATAACGCTGGTCACCA
>JAFGTX010000241.1 GCA_016938815.1 Clostridia bacterium
AGGAATAAACGATGCGTAATGAACGTTTAGAAAAAATAAGACAAAATATGTCAGAGCGTGGCATTGAACAGCTAATTATTGCAGATCCGGACTCTGTATTCTATTTGGCTGAAGAGTGGATTCACCCAGGCGAGCGTATGATGGCACTTTATGTGAACATGAATGACAAGCCAACATTGGTACTCAATGCACTTTTCCCTATTGAAAAAGACCTTGGCGTAGAGGTTGTTTTTTACGATGATACTGAAAATCCAATCGATTACTTATCTAAGGTGATTAACCTTAATCAGCCTTTGGGCATTGATAAAATCTGGCCATCGAAGTTCCTAATCAACTTAATGGAACAACATCCATCTCTAAAAGTCATGAATAGCTCGGTTGCTGTAGACGAAGCGAGAATGGTTAAGACACCAGAAGAAATTGATTTGATGAGAAAAGCGTCTTTAATCAATGACCAAGCCATGGGTGAATTGGTGGAATTAATCAAGTCTGCAGACCATACAGAATTAGAAGCAGGACAATTACTGGGTGAAATCTACAAAAAATATGATACACACCAATTTTCATTTGATCCACTGATTTGTTATGGCAAGAATGCGGCAGAGCCACATCACGGTTCGGACGCGACACCATTAGGTGATAATCAATCAATCATCATTGATATCGGTGGCATCACAAACAACTACGCTTCTGATATGACGAGAAGTTTCTTCTTCGGCGAACCCTCAGAAGAATATGTTAAAATTTACGACTTGGTCAAGGCAGCAAACCAAGCAGGGATTGATATGGTTAAACCAGGTGTTAAATTCAGTGACATCGATAAAGCCGCTAGATCGGTTATCGCAGAAGCTGGTTATGGCGCTTACTTCACACATAGAACAGGCCACAACATCGGCATCAACGTTCATGAGTACCCAGATGTCAGCGCGACAAATGATATGGTGGTGCGTGAAGGCATGGTATTTTCTGTTGAACCGGGTATCTACCTTTCAGGAAAATACGGTGTAAGAATCGAAGACTTGGTTGTTGTAACTGAAAACGGCTGTGAAGTACTCAATAAATACCCTAAAACACTTAGATGTCTGTAAATTTGACGTAATTTCTCCATATTGATAAACTCTAATTGTGCGATACAAAAACAATTGAGGAGGCGTTTTATGGAAACACTTTTTTCAGATCGAGCAAAAAACATTGTTGCGTCAGAAATTAGGGAAATATTAAAGCTGACGTCAAAAGAGGGTATCATTTCTTTTGCCGGTGGTTTACCAGCACCTGAATTATTTCCATATCAACAGTTAAAGTCTATTTCAAGAGAAGTACTTGATTCAATGGGACCTGCAGCACTCCAATACAATACTACGGAAGGTTATGAACCCCTTCGCGAAAAAATCGCTGAGCGCATGACCAACCAAGGTATGAAAACTTCTGCGGATGATGTACTCATCACGAACGGTTCGCAGCAAGGCTTGGATTTTGCAGGAAAGATTTTCTTGAATCCAAATGATATTGTTTTATGTGAAAGTCCATCTTATCTAGGTGCGATCAACGCATTCAGAGCTTATGGCTGTGATTTCGTAGAGGTGGATACTGATGAAGACGGCATGGTGATGGCCAGCCTAGAAGAAAAATTGAAAACGGTAGAAAACGTTAAGTTCATCTATGTGATTCCAAACTTCCAAAATCCTACGGGTCGTACGTGGACTCTGGAACGACGAAAAGAATTGATGGCATTAGCGAACAAGTACAACAAGGTGATTATTGAAGATAACCCATACGGGGAACTGCGTTACGAGGGAGAAGCTGTAGCGTCATTGCGATCGATGGATACAGAAGGTCGCGTGGTCTATTTAGGCACTTTTTCAAAGACATTTTGTCCAGGACTACGTATTGGTTGGGTAACTGCAAGTCCAACACTGCTCAATAAATTTATTTTGGTCAAGCAGGGTGCCGATCTTCAAACCAATTCAATGAGCCAAAGGGAACTGGATTTGTTCCTAGAGCAAAACGATTTCGATGCGCACATTCAGACCTTGATTGCACTTTATAAGAAACGTCGCGACATCATGGTAGATGCGATTGAAAGCTATTTTCCAAAGCATGTATCTTACGGAAAGCCGCATGGTGGTTTATTCCTATGGGTAACGGTGCCAGAGGGCATCGATACCAAGGTCTTGTTGGATAAGGCAGTTGATTTAGGCGTTGCTTATGTACCGGGTGTTTCTTTCTTCCCAAGCGGCATGACGAAAAACACGATGCGTCTGAATTTCTCCAATATGAACGAAGAAAAGATTGTCGAAGGCATTAAAATTTTAGGCAAGTTATTAGAATAAATAGATTAAGTGTGATTAACCAGTTTTGCGGTGACGCGAAGCTGGTTTCTTTTTTTTTCAAGGGGTATATAAGAGATGGATCTATGGTATAATTAATGTTTAGTAAGTGATGATGGAGGAAAAATGATTAAATTAGGAGAAAGACAGCAGCTGATCGTCTCAACGAAGAGCGATTTTGGCCTGTATTTAAGTGAAAATGAAGAGTCAGCTTTAGAAGTGCTATTACCTAATAAATATGTTGAAGAAGGGATGTCGATTGGCGATTCGGTAGA
>JAFGTX010000242.1 GCA_016938815.1 Clostridia bacterium
ATGCGCTGGAGCAAATGAATCTATCCGTACCATCTGCTGAGCAAAATGTCATCGCAAGTGTTAACCGGATTGAGATCATGAGAAGGCTACACGATTGTCCAGAACCGTATCGTGAGATTATCTATATGAGATTGTTTGGAAATCTTTCCTTCCGGGAAATTGGAGATGTCTTTGGGAAAACGGAGAATTGGGCCAGAGTATCTTTTTACCGTGGAAAAGAACGCCTTAGAAAGGAGATAGAGCAGAATGAAGAATGATTTATCATGCGAAGTAGTTCAGGACTTATTACCTTCTTATGTAGATGAACTTACGAATGAAGTGACCAATCAGTCCGTTGAGAAACATATAGAGCATTGTACGAATTGCGGTGAAATACTCAAACGAATGAAAGAAGAAGAAATATCGGAGATGAAAACGCAGAAGCAGGATATTGATTTTTTGAAGAAGACACGACAGAAAACAAAACTGCATATTTTCTTAGTGGCCCTTATTGTAGGCTTTGTAGTCATCGCTGTGGCGCTTATAAACGCATTTTTAATAGGAAAAGATATAGGCAACCCAGACCTTGTTCAGGTGGAAGCCATGGTCATGAATGGGCAGATTATGCTTAAAGGAAATCTCAAGGATTCTGGCAGAGGCATAGCAGAGGTGAAAATTGATGACGAAGATGGTATTGTCCATGTGACTGTTTCGGCAACCAAGCAATCCAGTTTCCATAAGAATTATTTTCATGTCAACTACGAGACGACAACGGTCGTTTCTCAAATCTGGCTGGGTGATAGAATCCTTTGGGATAATGGCGATCCAATCTCAGAAGAGGTGTCGAAGTTATACAATAGCAAACATCCCTATATAGGTAATATGCCGGAAAATGCAGAAAGTGCATTGGCGCTCGGTATCCGAGAAGATATCGGAAATTATACCAATGAACTTCAGACTAAAAATGCGCCTTATGGCTGGAAAATGATTGGAAAGCAGGATTATGCACCGGAAAGTCAAAGAAAGGTTGAAATACAGATGAAGGCCTATGCCAGCGCATTAATTTCCGTTATTGATAATCTTGGCTATGTGACTTTCGAATATACAGTTGATGGTGAACAATATCTACTGACTTTTACAGAGAAAGATGCTGATATGTTGGCAGGGCAATCGGTAAAGAATATGGCCAAAACGCCGTGCGGCTTACAGGAACTCATGAAGATACTGAACCTTTCTGACGGCTATATTGGCAACCGTATCGTGAAATATAGCCGAAGCAGCGATGGCACATGGTCCTGTGAAGGCTATGATTACCAGTATCGTCTCGTATTGACGGGAAGAGATCCTAATGCCAGTTCCGATGGCCGCTACGTCGTATTGACCAACGACGCGAACCTTACCTACGATAAAGTATCGTGGAGCATCCTTAGCAGCAATTCTAAGGATTGGCTTGATCCAGAGGAGACCGTGATTGTGGAAATCGGTGGGAACTAAAGTAAGTTAAAGGACCATATGCAAAAACAACCCCGCATAAGCTACCTGTGTAGATATGCGGGGTTTTGATTTTATTATTTCAATCGTTGAGAAACCGACTCACAAAATCTGTGTTCTTCAGATTTTGTCGGAGGGGTCGAAACGTGTTGAAATCATTGAAATGTTTATTACACGTTGAATCTAAAATTAATAACGTCCCCATCTTTTACAACATACTCTTTA
>JAFGTX010000243.1 GCA_016938815.1 Clostridia bacterium
AAACCAAGCGTTATTGTGAGCTGAAAGCTCATTATCAGTTCACAAGCAGCTACTGTAATCCTAGATCAGGTAACGAGAAAGGACTCGTTGAAAATCTGGTTGGTTACGTTCGACGCAATGCTCTGGTTCCCATGCCTAAGGTTGATTCTTTGGAGTCACTTAATGTTCAGCTCGAAGAGCATTGCAGGAAGTATCTCAACCACTCCATAAAAGGCAGAATAGGTACAGTTCGAGAAAACTTCGACATAGAAAAACCATCACTGTTACCTATGCCACTTTATGACTATGTACCTGAAAAGGTGTCCTATGCGACAGTCAGTCCGTATTCACTGGTGACCTTCCAGACAAACAAGTATTCCGTGCCAACCGATTATTGTGGCAAAGAGATCTGTCTGAAAGTTGGTGCCATGAAGGTTGATATTTATCATAGGAACCAACGTATTGCAACTCATGAGAGATCCTTTGGCAAACACCACAAAATCTATGATATAAGTCACTATATAAAGTTATTAGAAGCCAAACCGCGAGCGCTGTTCAACGCTGCTCCCGTTAGACAGTATATACCGAAGCAAGTTCTGTTAGAATACGCTGCTAAACAGAATGGTCAGAACCTTCTTTTAGCCCATTTGAAAGCAGCAAACGATCTAAAAGAAACACCTAACATAACGGTTGTCCCCACTCAACTGAAACGCTATGATCAGCTGATTAGGGAGGTGAATCGATAATGGACTCTGTCATCAATCGACAGATAAAACTATTAGCTAAAGCGATGAAACTGTCCACTTTCCAAAGCTATGAGCAAGTGCTTAGAGATAGTATCGATAATAAGCAATCCTATGAAGATTTTCTCTTACACTTGCTACAAACCGAAGCGAATAGCCGTAGGGAAAACAAACTTTTGCGCTATAAGAGGCAAGCTAGGTTTCCTTTCGAGAAATCCCTTGAGGAGTTCGAAATGACACGTTTGCAACATGTTGAATCAACAGTAGTCTTTGAGCTTGCCACTTGTGGCTTCATCAAGAAGAAGGAGAACATCATACTAATTGGTAATCCTGGTACTGGTAAAACTCATCTATCCATTGCACTTGGATTGAAGGCTTGCTTGAATGGACTAAGAGTCCTGTTTACTACCGCAGCAAACTTGGCAACTGAGCTGACAGAAGCAGAATCAGAACAACGATTAGGAAAGCTCATTAAACAGTTGTCAAAAGTAGACTTGCTCATCCTGGATGAGCTGTCATATCTGTCGTTCAACAAATATCAATCGGAGTTGTTATTCCAGGTGATATCAGAACGGTCAGAACGAGGAAGCTTGGTCATCTCCACTAATCTGGAGTTCTCAAGATGGGAAGAACTATTCCCGGATACATTATTAACCAATGCGCTTATCGACAGAGTCACCTTCAACTCACATATTCTAAATATGAATGGTGATTCCTATCGGTTAAGCAAGTCATTGGACTAGGTGGCTCAGAAATTCATGATCACTGTGGTTCACTTTTTTGTAATCAAAGTGGCTCAAAATTTCGTGATCAGGTGGCTCACTTTTTCATTGACATTCACAT
>JAFGTX010000244.1 GCA_016938815.1 Clostridia bacterium
ATTGTTTCTGCTAACTCACTCTGCCCTTGCCTTGCTCAAGGACATTGTCCACGAGCAAAGGTTTTTGATCACTTGTTTTGCCAAAAGAAGAAAGTTACAATACCAGTAATAGCTGAGTATTGAGGTGAATGGAAAAAGCACCGCTAAACGTCTTCTCTCCTGCAAGATTGATATACGTAAAGCAGTGCTCCCAAATGTATGGTTATAATAGCACACTACGACATCATCTACAATAATGATTTAAATATTTTTCGTTAAGAGTAAAGAACAATCTTTCTGTCCGTACTGCTCTGAGCAGCTTAATGTAAGGGGTTCGAAGAATCGTACCCTTATAAGAAATTCTGGCGAAAAAGAAACCTGTAAAGTCAGAATTCTTAAGTGTAAGAACTGCAACAAAATACATACTGAGCTGCCTGATTTCATGATGCCAAACAAACATTATGAAACAGCAGCCATTGCAAGTGTTCTAAATAACACCTCTGATGATTGTCCAGCTGACGATTCAACTCTTGTTCGTTGGCGTAAGTGGTTCAGAACTATCAAGGCTCAAATAACCTGTAGTATTTACAGTCTATTAGAAAGATTTGTTCAGCATAAAACATCACTTTTATCATCTGATTCTTTACTCGATAAATTTATTATGGGTGAACCCACGTGGTTAAACATTGCCACCAGATTGCTCATAAACACAGGTTTATGGCAACACACCCAGTTCGCCTGTACGCCTCACAATGATTATAGTACCCTTTCTACAAACAAGTGGAAGGAGTTTATAATATATGAGAAATCAAACATTAGAACAAAAGGCCAATGAACGCATGATGATAATCATGCCCCTTCTTGAAGACGGCCTTTCAAAGAGCGACATCGTGGAACGCAAGAAAATACAATGCGACAAATATGATATTTCTTACCGGTCCATTAGCCGGTACTTTGACGCTTATCTTGACGGAGGTTACGAAGCTCTTAAACCTAAAACTGGCTACACGCGCCAAGAGTCTTCTTTACCAGAAGGATTTCAATCCATTCTTGAAGAAGCGATTATCCTTCGAAGGGAAAACCCATCAAGAAGTGTCAAAGACATTATCAAAATCCTTGAGCTAGAAGGTAGAATCAAGAAAGATAGCTTAAGCCGCAGTACTTTACAACGTCATCTTCAATCATCTGGCTTTGGTGCAAAACAGATACGTTTATATACCAGTAAAGGAACCGCAGCAAGACGTTTCAAGCAACCCCATCGGTGCATGCTCTTTCAAGGTGACATCAAATATGGCCCTTACATACCGATTACAGAAGGTGGAAAGCCTAAGCAAGTCTATTTATCAGCTTTCATCGATGATGCAACTAGGTATATTGTTTCCGCCAAGTTCTATGAGAACCAAAAGACAGAAATCATTGAGGATACTTTAAGAACAGCCATAACACGTTATGGTAAGCCCGATGCTATTTATGTCGACTATTCCGA
>JAFGTX010000245.1 GCA_016938815.1 Clostridia bacterium
CGTTTCCGTTTCCTTGATTTTTGACGACTTTTTTCCTTGCATCGAATCGTCAAAAGCTTTAAGCAAGCGTTTTTGCTCCGCATTAAGACTCTTAGGGATATCCACGATCACTCTTACGTAATGATCACCTCGGCCATAGCCGTTGAGTACATGAACGCCTTTACCCTTCAAGCGGAATTGCTTACCGCTTTCCGTTCCCGGTGGTATCTTAAAGTTGACTTTACCATCCAGTGTTGGTACAACAACTTCATCGCCAAGCGTCGCCTGAACGAAGGAAATATTGATCGATGAGAACACATCGTCTCCATCACGCTTAAAGGTAGGATGACCCATAACGCGCATAACAACATAAACATCGCCTCTAGGACCGCCTTTCGAACCTAGATCCGATTCACCTCTAAGTGTCATCTGCGCACCATTGTAAACCCCTGCCGGAATTTTAACATCAATGGTACGTTTCTTTTTGACTTTGCCTTTGCCCTTACATGTATGACATGGTTGATCAAAAGTTTCGCCTGTTCCGTTACACTGATTACATGCCTGTACAGAAATACTTTCACCAAACAAACTATTTTGTCTATAGCGGACTTCACCCGTTCCATTACACTGTGTACAAGTGTGCTTTGCAGTACCAGGTTCCGCACCGTCGCCGTTACAAGTTGGACATTCTTCTGTACGATAGAATTCAATTTCCTTATTTGTACCGAAAGCAGCTTCCTCGAAAGTTAAGGTAATATCCACACGAATATCCTTACCTTTTCTAGGACCCGATCGTCGGGATGTGCTGCCGCCAAAGCCGCCGAAGCCACCACCAAACATTTCATTGATGATATCTTCAAAACCGCCAAAGCCTGCACCGCCAAAGCCACCCGGGCCACCGCCTGCATTTTGGTTTACACCGGCATGTCCAAACTGGTCATAAAGATTTCTTTTTTCTCTATCACTTAATATTTCGTAAGCTTCATTGATTTCCTTAAATTGTTGTTCAGCTTCCGGGTTGTCTGGATTCCTATCCGGGTGATATTTCATCGCCAACTTCCGATAGGCGCTTTTCAATGCCGCATCATCGGCACCCCTATCTACACCAAGGACCTCATAATAATCTCTTTTATCACTCAATGAGCTAACCGCCTTTCCTTATCGTCAAGAACGTCGACACAAAGATCGACGTTCTTATTTTACACTATAACGCCAGTATTAGTCTACTACTTCGTAGTCTGCATCTACTGCATCGTCTTGTGCTGCAGAAGGATCTGCCCCTTGAGACGCTTGTTGAGCGGCTGCTGCTTTTTGGTACATTCTTTCAGCGATTGGATGGTATGCTGCTGTTAAGCTTTCAGTCGCTTTTTTGATTGCATCCAAATCATCGCCTTCTAATGCTTTTTTAGTCGCTTCGATTTCAGATTGAACTTTTGCTTTTTCTTCTTCAGTGATATCGCCGCTGCCTTCATTTAATGCTTTTTCGATTTCGTAAACAAGGGAATCTGCTTGATTTCTTGCTTCAATTTTTTCTTTTTCTTGCTTGTCTTGTTCTGCAAATTCTTCAGCTTCTTTAACCTTTTGGTTGATTTCATCTTCGCTAAGGTTTGTCGATGCTGTGATTGTAATGTGTTGCTCTTTACCTGTACCTAAGTCTTTCGCTGATACATGCACGATACCGTTGGCATCGATATCAAATGTTACTTCGATTTGAGGCACACCACGTCTTGCTGGTGCAATACCATCCAATTGGAAACGACCAAGTGTTGTATTGTCTTTTGCCATTTGTCTTTCACCTTGAAGCACGTGAATGTCTACCGCAGGTTGGTTATCCGCTGCTGTCGAGAAAATTTGACTCTTCTTAGTTGGAATAGTTGTATTTCTCTCAATTAATTTAGTGAATACCGCACCTAAAGTTTCGATACCAAGTGATAATGGTGTAACATCAAGTAACAATACGTCATTTACTTCACCTGAAAGGACACCACCTTGAATTGCTGCACCTAAGGCAACACATTCATCAGGGTTAACGCCTTTATGAGGGTCTTTGCCAGTCAATTTCTTAACCGACTCTTGAACAGCAGGAATTCTAGTAGAACCACCTACAAGGATAACCTGTTCAAGATCACCTGCGTTTAAACCAGCATCTTTCATTGCTTTTTTAGTTGGTTCCATCGTTGCTTGGATTAATCTATCAGCCAATTGCTCAAATTTTGCTCTTGTTAAATCGATGTTCAAATGTAGTGGACCTTCTGCTGTCGCTGTAATAAAAGGTAAGTTGACATTTGTAGATTGTGTTGATGAAAGCTCTTTTTTAGCTTTTTCCGCTGCTTCTTTCAATCTTTGAAGTGACATTTTATCCGCTCTTAAATCAACATTGTGCTCTGCTTTGAAGCTATCAGCCAAGAAATTGATGATCACTTCGTCAAAGTCGTCACCACCCAAGTGGTTGTTACCGTTTGTTGCAAGTACTTCGAATACACCGTCACCAATTTCAAGAATCGATACGTCGAATGTACCACCACCAAGGTCGAATACCATGATTTTATGATGTTGGTCTGATTTTTCTAAACCATATGAAAGCGATGCCGCAGTTGGTTCGTTGATGATTCTCTTAACTTCCAAACCAGCGATTTTACCCGCGTCTTTTGTCGCTTGTCTTTGAGCATCTGTAAAGTAAGCAGGTACTGTAATGACCGCTTCAGTAACTTTTTCTCCCAAGTAACTTTCTGCATCTGCTTTTAATTTACCAAGTACCATTGCAGAAATCTCTTGTGGTGAATAGTTCTTGCCATCGATTTCAACGTGGAAATCATGACCCATTTCTCTCTTAATAGAAGCAATTGTTCTGTCTGGGTTAGTAATCGCTTGTCTCTTTGCTGTTTCGCCAACTAATCTCTCACCTGATTTTGTGAATGCTACAATCGAAGGTGTCGTTCTATTACCTTCCGCATTTGGAATTACAACCGGCTCGCCACCTTCTAACACCGATACACATGAGTTTGTTGTTCCTAAGTCAATACCAATAATTTTAGCCATTTATTTTTCCTCCTTAATCATTTACAAATATAATTTATTCTGAAACCTTAACCATTGACGGTCTTACTACCTTACCATTCAACTCATAGCCTTTTTGAAATTCTTCAAGCACCGTTTCAGCCGGATGTTCTTCGCTTGCCTCTGTCATCACTGCGTGATGCTTTTGAGGATCAAAAGGTTGTCCAACTGCTTCGATAACTTCTACCTGATGTTTCTTTAAAAAATCTTCCAAGGTTTTCTGAATCATCTGAACCCCATCGACAATATTCTTATTACTCTCTTCTGATGTGTGCATGGAACCAATGGCACGTTCAACATTGTCCATAACCCCGAGTAACTCGATGACTAATTTCTCGTTGGCAAATTTGTAGATATCCGCCTTTTCCTTTTCAACACGCTTCTTGAAATTTTGGAATTCTGCTTGCATACGCACATTGGCCGCTTTAAGATTCTCTATTTCATCAGACGCATTTTGAAGTGCATCGCCCTCTGAAGTTTCTGCCTCTTCTGCTTGATCAGCAGCCGTATCACATTCTTCAGTCGCCTCAATTATGGCTTCAGCAACTTCTGAATCAGATATCTCTTCAGCACGCGCCTCCGTTTCTTTAATTACCTCTTCTTCGACTTTAGCTTTCGTCAATCTAAAACACCTACCTATATCTTTTTATAAATAAATTCCTGCGAAAATATCTGAAAGGGTCTCCCGAATATAATCTACTACAGAAATCACTTTACTGTAATCCATTCTGGAAGGACCGATCAGTCCTATCCTGCCAACATTTTTACCATTAACCTTATAACAGACACTTACAATACTGCAATTAGTCAGCGCATCTTCGCCAATCTCTTTGCCAATTCGAATACCGATACCATCGTCGCTACTGTCTGACATGATGCGCATCATCATTTCCTTTGACTGTACGATGTCGATGAAGGATTTCAACTCAGCAACGTTCTGGAATTCTGGAAAATTGAAGGCATTGTTTAAGCCTTCCACATAGAAGTCGATGTCATCCAGTTCGTTCAGCGTATCCCTGAGAATCGGCACCAAATAGTCGATGACATTGGCGTACTGAGGCAGCACATTTTTAATCATACCGATCTTTTTTACGGTGATATCCTCAATGGTCGAATCCAGTAGACTGTGCATCATCACATCCGTAATGGCATCCAGCGCTTCCTGCGTCGCATTTTTAAAAGCGAGTTGTAAGGACTTCACAACACCAGAGTCGGCAACCAGAATCAACATGACCTTTGAATCGTTGATTTTGACCATTTTCATGTTGGTCAATTTGCTTTTGTTGAACTGCGGTAATGTTACAAATGCTATAAGATCGGTCATCTGCGCCAGAAGCTGTGCACTTTTGTGAATCACATCTTCCATTTCGATGACTTTATTGAGCAGCAACCCTCTTATCAGCTGTCGATCATTCTTGCCCATTTTCTTCTGCTTCATCAGCTCATCGACGTAAAGTCTATAACCTTCGTCCGATGGAACCCGACCCGCAGAGGTATGTGGCTGAATCAGATAGCCCAACTCCTCAAGGTCCGCCATCTCATTTCTGATGGTAGCGGAACTGATGCCGAGAGGATATTTCTTGGCAATCGTTCTGGAACCGACAGGTTGTGCCGTGTCGATAAAATCATCAATAATTACTTTTAAAATTTTAAGTTTTCTATCGTTCACTGTCATATAGCACCTTCTTTTTTGTTAGCACTCATTTTTATCGAGTGCTAATCTTCACAATAATAATTTACCACTCACATCCTTCGAAGTCAAGGCTTTCACAAGGTGTTATCATATTGTTTACATTTTGTTCAAAAACTAAAAAAGCGTCTTGGTTATAAAAAAAGATGCAACCCTATGTCGCATCTTTATGCCATAAATTCAACAATTACCGCATTTGAAATATCATGACCATAATCCGTCAATCGGAGACAGCCTTCAGATAGTTCCAAGGTTCCTAATTCAATTTGCTTTTTAATCACCGGCCCATAGGTCGTCATTAGGTCTAGGCCATAGCGGGCTTCATAGGTCGCCAAGCAGATACCGCTTTTCAGTCTGAGCCCGAGCATAATACTTTCAAATGCCTCATCCTCTTTGGAGAGCGCCTGTCGCTCTTCGACCGGAAAATTACCGGCCCCTATCTGCGCTACATAAACTCCAGTCTCCATCACATTGCTGTAACGCACGTGATCATACATCCCATGTGCACCTAAGCCTAATCCGATATACTCGCGGACCTCCCAGTAAATCAAATTGTGTTTGCACTGCTTACCCGCAAGTGCAAAATTGGAGACTTCATATCGCCCATAGCCATAGTCTTCAAGCATGGCCATACCCTTATGAAAAGTTTCGCGTTCTTTATCCTCCGCCATGAGCGAAAGGCCTGACGCCTCATATTCTTCATAAAGTGGCGTCCCTTCTTCTAGAATCAGGCTATATAAAGAAATGTGCTGCACCCCTAACTGCGCTGCTTGTCGAATGCTGTTGTATAGGTCCTCTGGCTGCATGTCCGGCAGGTTATGCATGAGATCGAGATTGATGTTGTCAAAACCTATCCTTTGCGCCAGCTTTACCGATTGAACCGCTTCACTGGCATTATGCAATCTCCCAATACGGCGGAGCAATTTATCGTTAAAGCTTTGAACGCCAAAGCTGATTCTATTGATGCCGTATTTTTTGTAGAGCTGAAGTTTTTCTGCCGTCACCGTTCCCGGATTAGCTTCTATCGAAAATTCTTCAACCCCATCAAAATCAATTACTTCATGAAGGGCCTGAAGCAGAGGCTCAAACAAAGAAGGTGATACGCTGGAAGGCGTACCACCACCAATGAATAGTGTTTTGACTTTTCGACTGGCAAAAATAGCTCGATACATATGCACTTCTTTGACAAGGGACTCTATATACGTTTTTTTAACAGCTTCACTTGCAGAGCCAGAATTAAAATCACAATACAGACACTTGCGTTCACAAAAAGGAATGTGCAGGTAAACGCCGATTCCGTCCACGCCATTCATCTCCTTACTATTCTTCAAATTTAAGTACCGATAGAAAGGCTTGCTGAGGTACTTCCACAGAGCCCATCTGACGCATACGTTTTTTACCTTCTTTTTGCTTTTCAAGCAGCTTTTTCTTTCTGGAAATGTCACCGCCATAACATTTCGCCAGTACGTCCTTACGAAGAGCACTGATGGTTTCACGCGCAATAACTGTGTTGCCAAGCGCAGCTTGAATAGGAATTACAAACTGATGTCTTGGGATAACTTCTTTTAGACGCTCACAAATCATGCGGCCACGTGCTACCGCTTTGGTCTTATGAACAATCATACTAAAGGCATCAATGACTTCTTTATTAAGAAGGATATCCATCTTCACAAGGTCAGATGCACTGTATTCCTTAAACTCATAATCAAGAGACCCGTAACCCCTTGTCTTCGACTTCAAAGCATCGAAGAAATCGTAGATTACTTCATTAAGCGGTAAATCGTATTTCAAGATAACACGGCGTTCGTCTAAATAATCCATGCTCAGCATAATACCACGTCGGTTCTGGCAAATTTCCATGACATTACCGACATATTCGTTAGGAATGATGATTTTCGCGCCTACGATTGGTTCTTCCATCATGGTAATTTCAGTTTGCGGTGGCAAATCCGACGGATTTTGTACGAAGATGACTTCGCCATCGGTTTTGGTCACCCTGTAGATAACCCCTGGTGCGGTCGCAATAATATCTAGGTCAAATTCTCTTTCCATACGCTCTTGTATGATTTCCAAGTGTAAAAGCCCTAAGAAACCACATCTAAAACCGAATCCAAGTGCCACCGACGTTTCCGGTTCAAAGGAAAGTGCCGCATCATTCAGCTGTAATTTTTCTAAAGCATCGCGGATAATATCGTAACTTTCACCCTCTGCCGGATAGATACCGCAGTACACCATTGGCGTCGCTTTTTGGTAGCCTGGCAGTGCCTTTGCTGTCGGGTTCTTGCTTCCAGTGATGGTATCACCCACCTGACAGTCCCTAACATTCTTGATACTCGCCGTAATATAACCTACATCGCCTGCTCTAAGCTCTGGCATTGGTGTCGGTTTTGGCAAGAATACACCAACCTCTACGACTTCGAAAACCCTGCCTGTCGACATCATTTTGATCTCGTCGCCCTTTTTAACCGTACCATCCATGATACGCACATCGGCTACAGCACCCTTGTACGAATCATAGTAAGAGTCAAAAATAAGCGCCTTAAGAGGAGCCGTATCATCACCCTGTGGTGGCGGTACCGCTTCTACGATTTTCTCAAGTACATCTTCGATGTTAATGCCGTCTTTGGCAGAAATCATCGGTGCGTCATCAGCAACAACACCTACCAGCTCTTCAATTTCATGTTTGATTTCATCCGGTCTCGCGCTTGGCAAGTCAATTTTATTCAACACAGGAACGATTTCAAGGCCTTCAGAATCCGCTAAATAAACATTAGCGAGCGTCTGAGCCTCCACACCTTGTGCCGCATCGACAACCAGCACAGCACCTTCGCAAGCTGCAAGACTTCGAGAAACCTCATAAGTAAAGTCCACATGACCCGGTGTATCGATCAGGTTCAAAGTGTAAATCTCGCCATCTTTTGCTCGGTATTTCAACTGTGTTGCGTTTAACTTTATTGTAATGCCACGTTCTCTTTCTAAATCCATGCTGTCGAGAATCTGATCCTTCATCTCTCTTTGTGTCAGCATGCCTGTCTTCTCAATCAATCTATCCGCCAGCGTCGACTTACCATGGTCAATATGGGCGATAATAGAAAAATTTCGAATCAGTTCTTGGCGTTTTTTTGTCATCTATTATATCTCTCCTACAAATAAAATTCCTAACAATTATATCACATAAAAATCTCCAATAGCAATAATCCTTAAACTTTGACTAATTTTTTCTTGCTTTTAGTATATTCGCGTGATAAAATACTACTGTTAATCAATGGAACAAGGGGGTGTAAGGACATGGCAAATATCAAATCTGCTAAGAAGAGAATCTTAGTTATCGAAAAGAAAACTCTTCAAAACAAATCTAGAAAGTCAGCAATCAAAACTGCAGAAAAGAAATTCTTAGCTGCTGTTGAAGCTGGTAACAAAGAAGAAGCTACTACATTATTCAACAATGTACAAAAACTTTTAACTCAAGCTTCTGCTAAGAAAACTATTCACAAAAAAGCGGCATCTAGAAAGATTTCTAGACTTGCAAAAAGATTAAACACATTAGCTTAATACGTTGAATAAGTGAAACACCGTCATGTTCCCCATATTCACACGTCGAATAGAACAAGAGGACTATCTTACGATAGTCCTTTATTTGTGTCAAAAGAACAGAGCGGCCAAAGAATAAGCGCCAAAGTAAATGTGTCCACACGTTTGCTTTGGCGCTTATTCTTTTTTTACTATTGGCCCCATCGGTTTATCTCTGGCGCCTAACGTCCAGGACCTTTAATTGCAGCAATAATCTCGACAATCAAAGTCTCCAGTGCAATTTCCTGACTCATTCTCCCCGTCTTAATCATGCGTTCATAACTGATGCAATCAGCTATAACCACACCCAGCTGATCGAAGGTCATTCTTCTGCCAAAGTTAATATTCTTGTTGGCCACAAAACCCGGCATGCCCAGCTTACTGGCAATAGATGCACCTGAATGGCCTTCTGTCTGGAGGGCCTTTGTCTTGTAAATCATGCGAAACTGACGGCTGATCATTGAAATGATTTTCAGTGGCGCCTCTCCCGTCTCCAGCAATTCATGAACCGAATGCAATCCTGTCTTTACATCACCAGCCGACAAGGCGTCCAGCAATTCAAAGATGTTCGTTTCAAAGGATTTTTCGACGATTGTGTCGATATGCGATCGAGTAATCGCGCCCTCTGCCTTTGTAAAATGCACCAGCTTATCAATCTCAGAATTCACTTCATAGAGGGTTTTCTCCGCATTTTTTCCTAAATAGCCCACCGATTCAACAAAGTACCGAAGCGTCGCACTATCCATAGCGATCCCCTCTGATTTAAAGCGTTTGCCAACCCATTTTGCAAAATCAACATCGCCCATTTTATCAAAATCAACGATTTTGCCGGATTTCTGTGCCGCCTTGTAGACCTTACGACGCTTATCCAGGTCTCCAGCACTAATGAACACGACTACCGTCGATGCAGACGGAGACGACAAATAGTGCAAAAACTTTTCTTCTTCCTTGTCGTTTAGACCCGTCTTAGTCTTTTGAAAATAAGGCGCACTTTTAACCACCACGACTTTTCGTTCCGCAAACAAAGGCAAAGTCTCCGCCGATTCCAAAACATGATCTACCGTCGCTTCCATCCCGTCTAATACAATATAATTGAACGCTTCATAAGCCTCTCCGACTACGGTGTCCTTTAATAGCTTCAAAGCGTGTTCGACCAAATAATTTTCACGACCCCAGAATACATAGAGGGAGGCAATATGATCGTCCTTGATATCTTTTACAAATTCACTGTATGACATAATAACTCCTAGTCTCTTTTATAACCCACTTGCTGCACCCACGGATAAACTATGCGTAATTCCAGCGCACCGGATAAATCCGTCCTGTGTAACGTTGTACCCATCTCTAAATAGCTTGCCGTCGTACTTTCATCAGGCAAGCCATAGGCATTGTCTTTACCTACACTAATGATACCATAGTTCGGCTGCGTCGCTAAGAGAAAACTTTTCGCTGATGCGGTATCGGAACCATGATGGGGTACTTTTAGATATTCCACCCTTCCATTGAGTGCCGTTATAAGCTTTGGCAACATCCGTTCTTCCTCAGCGACTTCTGCATCCCCTGTAAATAGAAAATCCATTGAGCCCCTTTGCAGCAAACACATCATCGATTGATTATTGGGATTGTCATCCTTCAAATTAGGTGGTATGAGCGTCAAGGTCCATTTCTTATATAGATTCAGAGATGTACTTTTTTCTACCAGAAAAAGGCGACCTGCCCGGCGGTAGACTTCTAACGCAGGACTCATGGTCTTAAGCGCATCATAAGCCATTGGCGTCATATAGACTGTCTCGATTCGATCCGACTCAATAAGAGCCAAGATACCACCGTAGTGATCCTGATGTTCATGGGACAGGACCGCAACGTCAATCTTACCCTCTCCTAAATAAGTCATGGCGTTGTTAAGGACCGACGTCTGATACTTTGTACCCCCATCGATCAGAACACTAGTCCTTCCTTGGTAGATCAAGGCACTATCCCCCATGCCTACATCCAGGTAAATCACCCGCATGGGAAAATGATGTACCGTCACACATCCTGCAACAACAGTGACCAACAGCCCTAAAAGAATACCATATATTTTCGGACGCCACAGTTTTCTTCTCACACTCAACAAACCTATCAAAACATAGATCAAGGTATATACCAGCAAGTTGCCATAAGGTAGCATGAGAAAGCCATCACCCATTCGACCCGATATAGCGACTAGCATATCCAAAACATCAAAGAAACGCGCCATCACCATAGATAAGGGTCTAAAAACAACCAGTGTTTGAACACAGACATTAACAAAATTGAGGCCAAGGAGAAGTTCGATAAATGGCATGATGAGAGGCGCCACCAAGACACCTAAAAGTTGTACACCACCAAAAGATGTCGCCAGCACCGGTAAAAGCATCATATAAATGCAAAAGGTCAAATACCAGATTCTAATCAGCTTACCTTTATCGTGCCAAGTATAACGATAATAGCCAAACACGCCCACGTAAGCCATCAGCGATAAAGTAAAGGATAAATTATAAAGCAGATAAGGATTGTAGCAAAGTGCACCAAAGACAAAGAGTGCAATGGATACAAAATAGCACGGCTTTCTGTCCAAATGAAGTGCCAAGGCATGCAATATGTATATGAAAAGACATTTCGCAATGGCAATTTTCGAGAAGGAAACAAAGTACAAGACCAAAATGATGGTAACAGCCAGAATATGCGTCCATAGTTTGGCGCAGTGAATACGCCCCAAAGTCTGATTCAACAAAACCACGACCAGACCGACGTGCAGACTCGAAACGACCAGCACATGACTCAGCCCCAAGTTTCTCATGGCACCTTCATCATCCTTTGAAATCCCACTTTTATCTCCAATAGCCATACCCAGTGCATAGCCGACGTGACTGTCTTTTAAAGTCATCTTCATCTGTCGTGCCATACGCATACGCAAGGCGTCTATCATAGCCAGCACAGATTGATGGCGTTTTCCATCAAGCCGCTTCACCATTTCCATAGACTTAAAGGTACCCACGATCATTTTTCCATAGTAGATTTGGCGAAAATTACTCTCTCCCGGGTTGCTGGGCAAATCGAAGGACATTATGCTACCTTTAATCACAAGTGCATCACCGATGGCCACATCCATCGGTAATGCCTTCACAAAAACCAACGGCTTTCTGAGAATACTCCGATATACTCTTTCTGTCAGTGCTAGGGTATATCGCCCCTTGGCCGCATCGAAGGCAGTAACCGTCACTTCATAGTCTTGCACCACCCCATAAGGGATTCTAGCCACCTGATTATGAAATAGGGAGAGACTGAAACATCCCACACAAAAGCCTATGGCAACCATTCGTGACAGGCGCACCCATTCCAGCTCAAAATACCATTTAAAGAGGATCATCAAGACAATAAAAACTGCTACAAGTGGCAAGAATTGCCCCGAACGCATTAAAATCGAAAAAATCATAGCTAGAACAATCAGCCCTAAATTTGCAAGCACCCGTTCACCTCCTATCACTCATAATGATTTTACCATATTCTTCCATTAAAAAGCAAAAAAA
>JAFGTX010000037.1 GCA_016938815.1 Clostridia bacterium
AGCTTTTTCTTGAATCCATTGTAGCTGAGACCCTTGGTCATATTCATGAAACGCTTTAAGGTCAGGACATTGTTTCTAACATTTTTCTTAGGCACGTCTTCAGAATTGGTACTGCTGTTCATCAGCACCAAGGCATCCACTTCGGCCGGATACCTTTCCACCAGAAGCTGGCCCACGATACCACCAAAATCTTGACCAAAAATAATGACCTTGTCGACGGTTTCATATTGTATGACCTTATGAACCCCTTCAACCAGCTCGTCTAAAGATTCTACAATCGGATAATCCAACGCAATGACTTTGTAATGCTCAGACAAAACCTCTAAATATTTAAAGTAAATACCCTTTTTTCCGATAACGCCAGGTAAAAATACCAAGGTGTAATTGCCTTGACCCGATAATAGATACTGCCACTCTCTGCCCATGACTTCTAATGTTTTCAAATGGTTTGATTCAGTAAATTCTGTATACTCAGAAATAATACCATTGTCCACAACTGCATCTTTTTTCCCAAATAGCATAGTATCCCTCCATTATCATTATTTGTTATTGTATTTTTACCCTTCTATCGTAACCTTATTCATAGTGATTTCTTTTATCGTGTGACAGCCAGTCATCAACATGGCATCTTTCAATTCTTTATGGATTTTTTCAGTGTAGAGTTTAACACCCTCGACATCTCCGCCGTACACAGCACTTACGTAAGGACGCGCAATCAAGACACCATCTGCGCCTAGTGCCAAGGCCTTGAAAACGTCGATACCCGATCTAAAACCACCATCGACAAAAATGGTCATCTGACCACCAACCGCTCTGACGATTTCTCCAAGTTTAGAGATAGTCGATGGTGTTTCATCCAATACACGACCACCATGATTAGAAACAATGATACCGCTGGCACCAGCCTTAAGCGCCTTTTTAGCACCCTCCACCGTCATGATGCCCTTTAAAATCAGTGGCAATTTCGTTGCGCTGACGATTTCCTCTAAGGTTTCCACGCTGATTGGTGATACCGGTTTGCCTTGGGCAGCAAGTATCGCAAGGCCTGCTGTATCAATATCCATTGCGACTGCTACCGCACCTGCCCGCTCTGCCATCATAATCTTCTTGATGATTTCATCCTTTTTCCATGGCTTGATGGTTGGAATACCATAGCCGCCAATGCTATCAATCGCTGAAATAGCGCCTTCAAACACTTCATCCTGCACACCATCACCTGTAAAGGCAAGAATGCCTGCCTCTTTGCAGCCGGTCAAAATGCTGGCATTATAAGATTGATCGTTATAAACATCGCTATAATGCATGGCAACGGCCCCCACGGGTCCCGCAAAAACCGGTAATTCAAATCGGTGGCCGAAAAGTGTCGTTGACGTATCTATTTCGCCAGCCTCATAAATTGTATCCATATTTAAACTAATTTTTCTTAAATCCTGATAATTTCTGATAAAACCAACACCGGTACCTTTACCGCCAGGCCCTGGAATCTGACCCTTACACGCAAGACCATTGCACTCAGGACACACTTTGCACCGTGGTCCGATATTTTCTTTTGCTTTTAATAATACTTCTTGAATTGTCATTTCGTCACCCCTGATTCCCTTGATTTTCAGACTTATTATATCA
>JAFGTX010000246.1 GCA_016938815.1 Clostridia bacterium
GCCTTCTCCTCTGGTGTTAATGCCTTGGAAACATAACCGAAAATATGTAGAATCATATTGGTATTGCGACCCTTTTTCATCGGACGATATAGGGCTTTTTTTAGATGTATTTCATATTCCGAAAGTACCGATGCAAGCGACAACTTCTCATGGTTGGCAACCACCTTACCTAAGTTTTTTTGCTCAGTTTGATGATACGCCATCAGCAAATACTTATTTTCACTATGGAATTGAACCAAAGCTGCCATCGTATTTCGAGTTTTAACCTCCTCAAAACGGGCGGCCACAAATATCCGAGTCAAAAAATGCTCACGTATGCCATAATTGAGCAGGCGTCCTTCATCTTCAACTGCCAAGTAAGGATGATGATGCATCACGGATGCGCCAAAAAAACCTTCACTTTTTTCCGGTAGACAACTGGCCTTTCCTATTTTTCCATAGGTTTTAACATCCTTGATACCACAGGATGGTGAACGACTTTTTAAAATAACACCGTGAAAACCTTCAAAATCGAGACTTTGGCAATACGTTTCAGAAAAATCCGTCATCTGCTTGGTATAATCGCTGCCACTAAGAGATGTGACCAATTTCTGCAGTCCTTCTTCACGCACGATTCTAAGGGCTTCTCGGGGTACCGTCAACCCTATTGCCACTTCCGGACAAACCGGCACAAACGTTACATATGGACTTAAATCCTTGACGAAGCGACTGGCAATCATACTGCCATCATAACGACAAGCATCGTGTTCTATACATTTACTAATCAAAACTTTTGGTTTCAATCTCTTCCCCTACCTTTGCATTCATTTCATATTATGCTGCTTAGGAAACCGGACCGTTACCGTCGTCCCTTTCCCCAAAACGCTATTGACTTCAATCGTCCCAGAAAGATGATTGGTCACTAAATTATAGACATTGTACATGCCCAGCCCAGCACCATTTGCCAAAGAACCCGAATAAAAAGGTTCAAACATATGACGGGTAACTTCCTGTTCCATGCCTGCACCATCATCTGAACACGTCAACACATAAGTCTCCGCCTCTTCCTCAAAACGAATCACGACATGGCCACCCTCCTTAACACCATGCACCAAGGCATTGAGCAAAAGGTTGGAAACGATTTGGCTATAAACCCCTGGATAGCCATCTAAAATAATTTTATCTGAGCATTCTAAATCCACCACAGCCGAATGCTTTATCACTTCCGAATGAATGTGGTGGATGATTTTAAAAAAGTAACTCTTGGCATTAAACATCTTATATTCATAGTTGCTTTCATCAGCAGCAATGGTCCTGAAATCCTCCATGACCTTCACCGTCCGATTCAAATTATTGGTGAGCATCAATACCGCCTCTTGGAGATTACGTTTCAAATGTCCAAAAACCTCTTCACTCAACGTGTTGGCATAATACGCCTTCTCCAGCTGCTCTATAAGTTTATTCAAATAGCTGGTGGTGGTTACGCCCATTCCAAGCGGGGTGTTAATTTCATGGGAGATCCCCTTCACCAAACTCCCAAGTGCCACCAAGCGTTCGGTCTGAACCAAATAATCCTGTGCCTTTTTCAGTTCCGTCAACGATGCTTCCAGTTCTTTGGTTCTTTCCTGAACCCGTTCCTCCAGCTTATCGTTAAGGGCCTTCAGCTCTTCATTTTTTTCTTCCAACAACTTTTGACGATCCATCAGTTCACGATAGTAATTTTTGCGCATGGAATTCTTCCCCATGCCCATCAACTTGGTGCGTACTTCTTCTTTGTTGTAATTACCATATTTGCTCATAAATTGTCTTCACATCCTCTGACGATACATCCCGCGGGTTGGTTGCAATACAAGGATCGTGAATTACCCAAGGTATCATCGCCATTAATCCTTCCCAATCGGCCCCCTGCTCAGACAATGGCCGATTTTTCCGTACATTATCGATAAATTGTTGATAGGTCACATAGAGCGGCTGTTCTTGGTCTATATGCAGTATTTCCTGACAGATGGATTCAAGCACCTGATACTGTTTTTTTGCATATTCATAATTGAAGGCCACAACACTGGAAAGCAGGAGTCCGTTCAATTCACCATGGATAAGGTCAAATTTACCACCCAAGGCGTGGGCCACAGCATGGACAAGGCCTAGACTCGCATTGGAAAAAGCAAGGCCCGCACTCATCGAAGCGCGCAGCATACCTTCCCTTGCCTTAGGATTCAGCGGTTCCCTTACCGCCAGTGGCAACCATTGTAACACCAAGCGGACAGCCTCTTTTGCATGTAAATCCGTCAATGGTGATGACGCATTGCTTACCATCGCCTCCGTTGCATGGGCTAAAACATCTAGGCCAGTATCAATGGTGATATCTGCTGGCTTTGTATAAGTCGTTTCCGGATCCATTAGTGCTAGATCTGGCACCAAGGTTTTACTCACTAGCGCCATCTTATAACCCAGATCGGTATTCGTGATAATGGCGAATTGTGATATTTCAGCCGCGCTGCCAGAAGTCGACGGTATGCAGATTAGCGGCGGAATTGGAAACATAATCTCATCGACACCTTCGTATTCGCTGATGTGCCCACCATTGCTCACCAATACGCCAACGCCTTTAGCGCAATCTATCACACTGCCGCCACCAACCGCTAAAATGAGTTCACACTTTTCCTGCTGATAGGTTTCGGCAATGGTGTGGCATTCGTAGTCTCTCGGATTAATGCTCACTCCGGTTTCCAATATCCACTCAACCTCTGCAGCATCAAGGCTATCGACGATATCTTGGAACCACATCTGACAACTGACAATAGGATCGGAAATCAGCATGATTCTATCCACGCCAAAATTACTCATATATTGCCCAACTAACTTTCTGGATTCGTTGCCATAGACGATTTCCGGCGCTATAAACTTTCGCAATTCCACATTATCCCTTCTTTCCTGCTTAAAAGCTTCACTACTGACTTTTTATATATATAGCCACTTCCATCTTCATTAAATCATCCATCTCGGTAAGGTCTTGTAAAGCAGTTAACTCGATATGATAAAAAGAAGCTGCTAAGGGCAACTTCATAATTGAGCTATTTATTTTTGCATGGGTTTCCAAATGTACAGGGTAAGGCCACACAACACTTGCCACAAACATCGACCAAGCCAAGATCATCGTAATACGCATCGTTGTCCAGAAGAAGCTCATAGCATTTAAACCGATTAAAACCACCCTCAAAAGCACTTTGCGGACAACGATCAACACACAAGCCACAAGTACCATTCATATGATAGAGACAGGTCGGCCTATCATCAACCGCCGTGCTCTCTAGGCACATAGACGTCACCACACTGCCGACGCGGCCGGCACATCCAGAATCTGTAATCAACATGTTGTTGAGCCCAAATTTGCCGATGCCTGTTATTTCAGCAACATGACGGTGAGACCAGTCACTCATAAGCGTTGCTTCATCAAAATTGTGAGTCGCAGATACCGTCTCTCCTTCATAGCCCCTTCCTTTTAAATATGCAATCAAATGCTGACTTAACTCACCAATGAGCGTATTGGTTTCAATATAGGCCACGGCCCATGCCCTAGAAGGGCGCAGACCGTCCTTGTTAGACAAGGCGATCTCCTCTTGGAATGGCAAGAAAAAAGCAATCACACTTTCGCCACTTGATAAGAGCTCTTTCGGCGTTAAATGTGTCTCTTGAACACTGGATTTCAGTTGGTCGAATTTTGAATGATCTGCTCTCGCTATGCCAATAATTGGCGTCTTCCATGTGGTCTGCGTTCCTTTTATCTTCGGATAAGCTGCTACATATTCTACAATTATTTTTTCAATTTCCTTGTTCATAGGCCCCTCCAACAAAACATTTGCATCGCAATTCTAAGAATAACTTCAACTAGAATTTTACTTTTAGCCAGTCGTCAGTTCTTGATATAACTGATTATAAATACTAAAATTCACCTCATCAAAACACACAAAGTAGACCCGTTTGACCGTCGATTGATGTGCTAACACCTCTACCACGGTTGAGAAGGCGATTTCAGCCGCTTCCCGTATAGGATAACCAAAGACGCCGGCACTGATACAAGGGAAGGCAACAGAAGACATGCCTTCTTCCTCTGCTAAGACCATACTGTTTTTATAACAATTGCGCAGTTGATCGCTTCTGTCTTCGCCGATTTTATACCTCGGTCCAACCGTATGGATGACGCGCTTGGCCCTTAACAAACCTGCTGTCGTAGACATCACTTCTCCAGGGTTCAATAGTTTATGGGCTTGAATGTAGACTTTTGCCTCCTCCCTGATGCTGCTGCCACCTGCGCGATGAATGGCACCATCCACGCCACCACCAGGAATTAAATGTTCATTGGCCGCATTGACAATGACGTCGACTTCTAGCTGGGTAATATCCCCTTTGAGAATTTCTATAATCTGTGTAATCATAAGGTCACCTCCCTAGCGTTTCTTGTTCATCTTATGCTCATACATAGCCTTATCCACTGCCCCTAAGACCTCTTCAAGCCCCCACTCTGACTGAGTGATCATTGTACTGATTGATTTTACCTTGCATCATACTGATGACGTCATCAATTTGCCCTCTCAGAGGAAGCCGAGTCAAAGAGTCCTTTGGTCATCTCTTCCTTCTCAATGACAAAGAACGAATGCAGTGCTACATAAATAATAGAATTAATAAAGATGTATAATTTGACCCGAGATTTGAGCCGACTCTCGTCATAAAAAATGCGGTAATCAAAATACATGAACAACAAAGAAAGAGGTACCGCACTAAAGAACAGCAACAGATGATTGGAAATATACTGAAACCAGTAATTAAAGGCACCAGCTTTACCGTCACCAATCCAACCGATCATCTCAAGAAAGGTTAAAACAGCCGTAGAAAAAACAACCGATCTGAAGTAATCGTAGGAGCCACGGTATCAATTACTTTTTCGAGAGATGTGTACTAGAAGCAATGTGAATATTACTAAAGCAAATAGATAAATGTTAAGTTTTTCAGCAGTCATGATCGTCTCCTCACTACACTAATATTTATGCCCATATTTGTCTCTTTCAATCGCAAACGAATTAACACATCTATAACAAGTTAACACGTTCTTAATATTCACTTAACACAGGTCAAACAATTTAGCTTTACAATACTTACAGAATAAGTTGTTTTACTTATGCCGATTATGAATATTAAAATGTTAAGGAGAGTTTAAATGGAAATATTAATTGGTGTTTTAGGAGGACTGGGATTATTCCTGTTCGGTATGCAAATCATGGGTGCCGGCCTCCAAAAATCTGCCGGTAAGAAACTTGAAAGAATTATTGAATTGTTGACCAAAAACCGATTAATGGGCGTTGGTGTCGGTATGGTAGTAACCGGTGTTATTCAGAGCTCCAGTGCCACGACTGTTATGGTTGTCGGCTTTGTAAATGCCGGTATCATGAAACTGACCCAAGCCGTTGGTATCATCATGGGTGCCAACATCGGTACAACGATTACCGGACAGATTGTTTCCATGTCAATCGATGAAATTGCACCGATTTCAGTAGGTATCGGTATGATTCTTTGGATGACCGCCAAAAAAGATAAACAAAAAAACATTGCAGAAATCCTCATCGGTCTAGGTATCCTATTCATCGGTATGGAATTCTTAAAAGATTCCTTAAAGCCACTGAGAGAGTTGGAGGCTTTCAGCCACATGATGGTAAGCTTAAGCCACAACCCATTACTTGGTGTCCTTGTAGGTTTTGCTTTGACTTTTATCGTACAATCTTCCAGTGCTTCGATCGGTATGCTGATCGCACTGGCTTCGCAAGGTGTACTACCGCTTTCAGCAGCGTTACCAATCCTTTATGGAGATAACATCGGTACATGTACTACAGCACTTTTATCCAGTATCGGTGCCAGCAAAAATGCAAAACGTGCTGCGATTATCCACTTAACTTTCAACACCATCGGTACGCTACTCTTCGTCCTATTCTTGGCAAATCCGATTACCCATATCGTCACGCAGTGGGACCCGACCAACGTCGGCAGACAGATCGCCAATGCCCATACGATTTTCAACTTAGCAAACGTCGTCATTCAGTTCCCATTCGCTTTTGTTCTTATTAAAGTGGCGATGTGGCTTGTACCTGAAAGTGCAGACGAAGATTATGTAAAAGTGACGCAGTATATTGACGACCGTATTCTTGAAACACCAGCAATCGCACTTAACAATGCCATCAAAGAAACCCTTCATATGGGTTCAAAGGCTAAGACAAGCCTTCAGTTCGCGATGGACAGTTTCTTCCAAAAGAAATATGAACAAACGGCCGAAACCTTTGCTTTGGAACGAGAAATCAACGCTCTAGAAAAAGAAGTCACCGAGTTCCTAGTTAAGCTTTCCAACCGTGACATCTCAGAAACCGACCGTAAATATATCGATGGTCTCTTCAACAGTATCAACGACATCGAACGCATCGGTGACCACGCGGACAACATTGCAGAAATCATCACACAGATTGATGAGCAAAAAATTGTCTTCACAGAATCTTCGATTCAAGCACTGGGTGTCATGTACCAAACGACGGCCCAAACGCTGTCAATCGCACTGGAAGTCATCAGCAACCCAACAAAAGATCAAATTTACAAGGTTATCGAACTTGAAAACGAAATGGATCAATTACAGCGTAATGCTAGAAAAGATCACTTCATGAGATTGAACGCCAACGAATGTAATACAGAATCAGGTGTCTACTATCTCGAAATCGTTAACAACCTAGAACGTATTTCAGATTTATCCAGCAACCTTGTTAAGATCGTTTCTGAAACCGTAGCTATATAAATCATAAATAGAGGGCGACATCCATACGATGTCGCCTTTTTTGTCCTTGACCACGGTCAGTCCGCATCTTACCGCCGCCTACACGCACCTTAGGGTAACCGCATTGATAATCCCAAAATATAGGCTTATACTTAAGTTGAAGGAAGGAGATGATTCCATGAAAGTTACCATTGAGCACATACCGGAGACTTCAGAAGATGAAGTGATTATCCGCTGTCATAAGATGGATGAATCCGTACAGAAACTCATTAAATTTCTGGATTCACCTGCCCATAAGATACTTGGCGACCAGGGCGACGAGATGCATATCTTGGATCCGGACAATGTATTCTACGTCGAATCGGTTGACAGCAAAGTATTCATCTACTGTAAAGAGCACGTCTATGAAAGTAAGAAAAAACTCTAGTATGTCCTCTGTTTGACGGTAGACTAGAGGCCTTATTGAAAAACAATGAAAAAGTCTACATCTCTCGTAAGTACGTATGGGTACTGAAACAGAAACTCGGATTGTAAAGGTGAGATTAAAATGACTTTGAAAGATCACTATATTAAAATATTTTGGGAAACTACTAACAGCATACATCGTCATCAAAAGTTTGATATACCTCCTCATCTACGTGAGCGCCTTGCAAAGTGCCAAGGATATCAATAACCAGCTCCACGCTAGGAAAACCTTGATCTAAATACCCCATAAATAAGATAAACGCACAGCCATGGATGCCGTGCGTTTTTTTAGTCCTCTATTTAAAATTTCCCGTTGTCGTTCATCCACTGGTCTTGAGATGGAATCGTTTCAATGACGTCCCAGTGCTCCGCAATCTTGTCGTTTTCGACTCGGAACAAATCGTAAAAGGCGACGTGTTCTCCAGCAAAAGACCCTTCCGAAACGGCCAATACAAAGTTACCCTGTCCTAAGACTTTATATGTCTTCTCATAGGTCATCGTCACACCCGCTTCCGCCATAGCCTGCAAAGCCGTTCCTAAGCCCGAAAGGCCATCTGCAATCTGTGTATTGTGCTGGATGTAGTGATTACCATCAAAATAACCTTGAAGCTTCTCCATTTGCCCGTTCACAAGAATATCCGAGATAAAAGCAGCCACCAAGGCCTTATTGTCCGCCGTTTTTTCTAAATCCCTCACCTCTATCACACCATCAATCTGAGTATGACCACTCGGATTCGCTACTTCACTCTTCACAGCTAGATTATCCCAGTGCTCCACAATCAAACCGTCTTCAAACCTGAAAATATCAAAGCCAATCTTTGGACCGAAAAAATTGTAATCGGTATGGGTGAAGACGTAATCACCATCTTCAAAAGCCCGTACAACCGAAACCTTCGCACTGTTTTCCGGCAATTGTCCGAGCAGTTCACCGAAACCTGCCAAACCATCCTTCGCACCCAAATTGTGCTGAATGTACTTTTCGCTATTGATAGCGGCAATCGGCGCCGCCGCACCTGTTTCAATACTGTTTAGCACAGCAATAACCTGATCCTTTTTACTCATTTCCATGACCTCCTTTAATTTTAAAACCTGTCCTATTAAGATAATATTCGGATCTTTCAAGCCATTTAAAGCAGCAAGTTCCGACACATTGGTATGATTGGCTTCAGCAATCTTCCACAAAACATCCCCTTTTTTAACGACATGAGTGCCCTCCGCAAAAGATAAGCTACTCGCAGATGCCACCAAGGACAGTACCGCTAACACGGGTATCATCCTTTTAAAAATATAACCATTCATAATTGACCTCCTATGAATCCCATGTACATGTGTGCTTGTTATATCTTAATTTTACGCAATTCTTTCTTTTGAATGAATGTAAAAAATGATATGATTATTGTAAATTCGGGAATGCCTCTCGAAACTTCGCCTTAAAGGAGGACCCTATCTATGTCGGCGATCAAGCGCATCGGCTATCGGAATTCGGAAAAAACCTCAGGTTTTGAGATTGTAGATTTCTCCCTCTTTCTTTCAACAAGACCAAAAGAACTCATTACAAAAGATTACCGCGTCAATTTTTGGTTGATGATTTATATCATTGAGGGTAGCGGTACCCATTATGTTGACTTTGAGCCTTATGCTTATAAAGCCGGCGACATCATCCTCGTACAACGTCATCAGGTTCACCATTTTGATATCCCGGAAAAGGTTGTGGGCTATGTTCTGAATATCGACGAACCCTTCATCTATAGCCAAAAGGGGATCTTCTCCGAATCTTTTTTCGACCTTTTCGACCGATCCTTTCAAGGTCCCCTTATCTCCATCAACACAGGCATAAACGCCACCAACCGGAAACTTATGGACATGCTCTACCAAGAGTACCACGTGTCTGAGAATGCTTATGACAAATTGCTCATCCAAAGTCTCTTCTCCAGTTTCATAAGAGCTGTCCTTTCACAAATCAAAGAGGATTACGGCCTAAGAAGCAAAGCAGCTTTTAAGACCTATGACCACTATAGAAAGCTTGTTGATGAGCATTTTGACAAAATCAAGACGGTTGAAGCCTACGCCCATATGATGGGGCTTTCAAAAAAGACCCTGAATAATGCGGCACGTGATATCGTCGGATTGACTGCCAAGCAGATTATCATCAACCGAATCGTTATCGAAATAAAACGCTATTTGAGTCAAGGTGAACTCCTTATTTATGAAATTTCCGACCTACTGGGATTTGATGAAGCAGCCAATATGACGAAATTCTTCAAACACTATACAGGACAATCACCCAAATCATTTCAGAGCAAAGATCAAGGTTAAAACCCAAAATAAAACGCCAACCATACACAAAAGCGCATCGTTGGCGTAACACATTCAAA
>JAFGTX010000038.1 GCA_016938815.1 Clostridia bacterium
CCACCTTCGATTTCATTTTTTATGTTAGCAAAATTGACCGATCCGGGACGCATCATAAAATCTACATCAATCATATCAGATGGCATTTTTGTTTTCGGATATGCCTTATCGTAGGCAGCAACAAATGCATCTGTTTTATCTTTATAAAGCGTTCTCAAATATTCCGTCACTTCCTCTTTTGTGCCTTTGAAATATGGCGTCATAGAACTCATTCCAAATTCAGTTCTGGTGGTTCCAATCATCAAAGGCACATCTTTTGAAATCATATCTCCTTCCGGATTTCCAGGCTGGTATGGCAAAAATTCACCATCCTGCACAGGCCCCCATCCCAATCTTCCAATTTCTTCGCCACTTTCGCGAACCATTTCAATGGCTTTGTTTCCAGCAGCCAATAGCTCATCAAAAGGAATGTCTTTCAGTTTATCCGTTTCCGACTTAGATAATCCCAGTACTTTCAGAAGCGCGAGGCCTACTTTTTGAGTTACATTCCTGTCGGCAAAGCTTGGACCACCGCCACTCTGCATGATAGCCTTTTGAAACAAACCTTTTGCTGACGGAGCGTACATTAATGTGGCTACCTTACCTGCTCCTCCCGACTGACCAAAAATGGTGACGTTATCAGGATCGCCGCCAAAATTTGAGATATTGTTATGAACCCATTCGAGTGCCATTACAATATCCATCATCCCAACATTTGCCGATTGAGCATATTTATCGTCAACTGCTGATAAATCAAGAAATCCCAGAACATTTAATCTATGATTTAAAGAAACAACAACTACATCCTCTCCTCCACTTAAATTTTCACCATCATAGGTAGGAAGTTCACAAGACGATCCTGCAAAATATCCACCGCCATGGAGCCAGACCATTACCGGGCGCTTTTTGCCGCCACTAATGTCTGGCGACCATACATTCAGATTCAAACAGTCTTCTTCTTTCATAAACCAGAAGTTGTGTTGCTGGGCAAATTCCATCTGATCAAATAAAATCATAGAAGCAACATCAATGGGGCAAACCGGTCCGTACGAACGGGAACTTCTCACCCCTTCCCATGAATCAGGTTTTTGA
>JAFGTX010000247.1 GCA_016938815.1 Clostridia bacterium
TACAAGTGATACTCTTCTTCCGTATCAATCCCTGCAATGCCAGCAATAATAATTGGCTCCTTGTCTTCATTGGCTTTGTAAACGTCAAGAAAATTCAGCATTTCTCCCATACATCTTTCAAGAACCTCAAATGCATTTTCGTTTTTTTTGTAATTGGAACCCTTCTTAACGCTGGCTTCATAAACGCTTTCTTTATCATCAAGTATCATACAGCGCGTATAAGTTCCACCACCATCAATACAGATTAGTAACGACATCTGATCATCTCCAAACACGAATCTACTTTTTCACTTTATTAAAAATGACAAAGTGCACACCAAATGCAACGACATTGAATAGGCTAATTATAGAAAATAATAATCTGCTTTCCATACCACTAATGCTTGTATTATGTATAAATCCTAATAGGACAGATGCACAATTAATTAAAAAAAGCATACTCAATGTTGCATAATAATTCCATTTTGTTTTGAAATTCTTTTTTTCGCTTTTATAGCTTCTCAGCCAAGTCTCCCAATATAGCGGTTCATCGGAGGCATCGCTGCTACTCATAATATAGCGATTGATAATCTCTTCCTTTTTCTTAATAAATTGTCCTGCCCTAGAAATCCGATTGATTTCACCATTCCAAATCAAGGTCACCAAATGGCTTAATATAGGCACCAATACGAACAGCATCATGTCAATAATCAGCGTTTCTTCCCACTTATTAGCCGCAAACCCGATGATGATGCCCATACTAGCAATACCATAATTCAAAATCTGCTGCTGATTCTCAAAAGACAGCAAAATTTCATCTCGCAGCGTTTGATACTCCTGCATAGCAACTTCTACCCAATCCATAAGCGCTCCTTAAAATTAATAATAATCTTCTCAAATCATTATAACATTATCAATTTTATTTAATCAAAATTCTTCTATATTTTTCTATAAAGCCAGTATAAAAGCGGCTTTTCTTTGGGTATACTATAATCATAAAAAGATACAATCAAATGATGACTTATCACTTCATTTCAAATATAGGAGGACGATCATGCCTGATATTTACACGCAATTACGGGATATTTTGCGCAACGAATACGTCGATATCGACTTAACCCAGAAAAAACTTGAAGCCATCAAAGAAGAAACTCAAAGAGCCGGCCCCCAGTTTGAACACTTCAGATTGGCTTGCCTAAACAATATGAATCATCAACATGCGATTGCCATCGATTACGCCAATAGAGCCCTGAAAATCGCTGAAATAGAAAATGATACCTTTCTTTTAGAACACATTCATGCACTCCTTGGTTTCATTGCCTATAACCGCGATGATTTTGAAAAGTCCATCGAGCACTATCTCCGTACCCTCCAATACGTACAATCTCCGAGAATCATCAATAACATCGGCGCAATCTTTGCCGATTTTGACGATGTCCATGAAGCCTACAGATACTATAAACAAGCCGAAGAGGTCTTTGACGATCCGAAAAATTTCCGCCTACTGGCTATCATCTACAGCAATATTGCAGAGTGTGAAACCGCCTTTGGTCACTATGGCGAAGCCCGGCGTTATCTGGAACTCTCACAGGAGCAAATTCGCACCTTCACTCAGAACGAAGGCACTGCCTATATTTTCAACGCACTTGGCGATCTGGCTTACGTTCAAGGGGATTATGACGTCGCCATCGAACACTATTCAAAAGGAGAAAGCTACGCTCGAGATGAATCCATCCTCGTGTATTACCGAAACTTTATGCTCAATCATGCCAAAGCCCTATTTGCAAAGGGTGATCTGGATGGCGCTAAAGCTAGAATAGAACTGCTTTTCAAAGATAGCCGCACATATGGCTTTGATTCTAACCTGCCCGAGATTCAGGAGCTTCTAGCGAAGATTGCCGATGCCAATGGCCAGGTAGAAAGCGCCAATGCACATTATAAAAATTACATCGATCTGATGAGAAAGCGTGAAGCGTCCAGTCTACAGCACCGAAGTGAAAGCATTAAAACCACCATTCGGGTCGCTGAACTCCATACACAGCTGAACGCTCTCAACCAAATGTCGCGATCCGATGCCCTCACTGGCCTCGCCAATCGCTTTGCCCTTAGAGAATATATGGACGCTTGGACAGAAACAAATCAAAAAGAGCACGCCGTTATCGCACTCCTTGACGTCGATCATTTCAAGTTGCACAACGACAATTTGGGACACGCCCATGGCGATGCCTGCCTCGTAGAAGTGGCAAAAATATTGAAATCCGAACTTAAATCAGAACGCGGAGGTGTTTTCCGATATGGCGGCGATGAATTCCTCATCGTACTGGTCGGATGTCATCCAGAAGAAGCCGATCGTAAACTAGAACATACTCGAGAGTCTGTCGAAGCACTTAAGTCCATACTCATGACGCCCGCCAACCAAAAACGGGCAAGCATTTCATGTAGCATCGGTGCCGTTACTGTACCGCCCTATAGCAATCAATCTTTAGAGGAGCTCTTCGACATCGCCGACCGTGCCCTTTACATCTCTAAAGATCAGGGTCGTAACCGTGTAACGATTTTACCATCCAAATAATTCTATGAAAAGGAGTGATTACATTGGAACTTATTCAATTATTAAATGCCCGATATGCCACAAAATCATTTGATGCTTCAAAAAAAATTTCCGAGGAAAACCTTAAAAAAATTGAACAGCTACTTCAGCTGTCACCGTCTTCTACCAATATTCAGCCATGGCATTTCATCTTGGCAACCAGCGAAGAAGGCAAAAGTAGAATCACAAAAGCCATGAAAGGATTCTATAGCTTTAACGAGAAAAAGGTGTTGAACGCCTCTGCTGTCGTGGTATTTGCAACCAAAGTAGATATCGCCGACGAGCATCTGGCACGCATCTCAGAACAAGAGGATCAAGACCAAAGGTATGCCACAGAACAAATCAAGCAGGACAACTATGCAGGGCGTAAACGATTTGTTGATATACACAAGTACGACCGCAAGGATCTTCACCACTGGCTGGAAAAACAGGTTTACCTTAACGTCGGTAATTTCTTGCTCGGCCTTGCTCACCTAGGCATTGACGCCGTGCCAATGGAGGGATTTGATGCAAAAGCCCTTGATAAAGAATTCGCCCTGCACGAAAAGGGTTACACTGCATCAGTGGTTGTTGCTCTGGGCTATCGGTCAGAGTCGGATTACAATTCAAAACTTCCAAAATCCCGACTGGCCATTGAAAGTATCATTGAAAAGATCTAAATTAATCCGTGTTTTAAAAATGAAAAAAGCCCTCATCGTGAGGGCTTTCATTTTGCTGACAATGTCTCAAAATAAGCAGCGATATCATAAAAACCACGTTTTTCTCTAGTCGTATACCTTGGCATATCCCATGTGCCTAGTTCGAATTCGTAAGAGCGGTCATTTTCAAGCAATCTTAATCTAATATGTTCTATCTCCTCAGTGCCAATCTGGTCGATTGCTACCGGAATTTTTCTCTCTGAATCGTATAGGACGCGCTTGGTAGTTGGGTCTGAAATGCCCAAGATGCCATAAGGGATACGCACGTTCCAGAAACCACCTTCATACACCACGGTATTGCGCGGGTCATCAAAAGTGCCATACCGCATATTGCTCAAATTAACAGTGCGTTCCGACACCACATCACCTGTCATCGATGTATTTTCAGCATTGGTCATCTGAACCAAATTTTCATAATCATCAAAGGCTGCAGGCACTGGATAATAGTATCCTTTCAACCAGTTGTAACTTGGATTGACTGTAATGCTGGATGTCCCTCCTAAGTTCAAGAGAAACTCCTCCGTACCGATTTCATCCGCGACTGTATCAATCGCGATTCGAATATTCTTTGATACAAAAGCCTTACTGTCCACCTTTAGATAAATATAGGCCTCATTTTGTCCAAACGCCACCGGTCCCTGTGTGCTATATTCCGGCTCAAGCGGCTCCATTGCCAACAAACCGTAATTTTGTTCTGGGTCTAAAGCGTTATGCCAAAATGCATTTTTATTATAAGGAATCATGTAAGGCTCTGTCGTCCACGTTTTCTTGGACCACTCATCCATCCATTCAAAAATAAGTGCGCCAGAGTAACCCTCCCGAACAATGGCCTGAGTCATCCTGACGATGCCCTCGCTCTGATCTGTTTCAGACAAGCCGCCGTGATTGTAACCATCCGGACTAAAGTGTGCCGTCACTTGACTGGTTGAAATACCATATTCAGCGACCACGGCAGGGTACTTCTCGTGACCCGACATAAACTCCTGCAGATAGCCACCATATCGAAAACGACCCAGTGTGTCTTCGTAGTCGTTGTAAGCCACTTCATTATTCATAAAGTCTGGATAGTTGGGATAAATGTGATAAGCACCGAAAAATCCAGACATGTTTTCCTCATGAATACCGATATGATTGATATCAACGACGGTATTATCGTTAAACTTGTTCTCTTTTCCGGTTAATGGATCCCACTCGCTCTCATGGCTCTGAGGGTCAAGGGTAGGCCAGCTGACAATGGCCACTAGAGGCGCATCACCATAAAATGTATCCTCTATTTTCAAGGCATAATCACAGCTGCCTGCAAGCCAAGCCTCTGTAGGCGTTGCTCCCCGTAAAGTATATAAATACCTGCCCTCAAAGGCATACCCCTCATTTAAAGCATCCGTCGCTTGAACCTCGGTTGGTTCCATCTCTCTCCCTACCAGATAACCAATCAGATAAGGGGATACATCATAGCCATACACACCATAAGCCCTATAAGAACGCATAGGGATATTGATATTGCCATGGATGGCATGTACCGCGTATTCTATTTCCTCACGGTAAGTTTGATTGTAGGCATCGCCTAGATAATTATGGGCCTCAGGGTTTTCCTCCGGCCAAATTTCCTGCAAGAGATAAATCGGCTTGTCACGGTTCTCGTTAAATTCATAAAGCGCCTGATAAAAGCTTGGAGGCAAAAGGGTATAGACTCTGACCGTATTGACATTCAGTGCCGCCATCTGCTCAAACCACGCCCTGTAAACGCCTTTATCCATAGGAAACTCAGTGAAGGCTTTCCCCGGCAATGCCGACCCGAGATTCACACCCTTGATGAAAAAGGCTACATCTCCGTCTCCTGTCTTCATAAAAATATCTTGGCCGTCAATATAGAAACTGTTGTCATCCTCTGAATCCAAACTAAGCTCATAACGTATATCTCCCTTACTTTCAAGCAGGGCCAATGTTTTAGGATAATACCACTTCCAGTACACGGATTCATTGAGCTTATCATCATAGATACCTTTGTGACGCATCAGTCTTGACATCAGGCTGTAATTACTAGGAATATCCACCGGTATCTCGCTGAATTTCCCACAGTAGTAAATACCATTGTATAGCTTGTTTTCAACAGAAAATGCCGCACCAAAGGTAGTAGGTAAACCCATGGCATCTAATTTTTCCTGACCCATTTCAGATGCAGCAATACTGAATTGGGCATCTGCGAGGGCATCCCCCTCCAAGATTTCAAAATAGCCCGAATAAGGAAATGTGCCAAGCTCTGTCTGCAAGGACAATGTCCCTTCATAGTCCTGCCCTGCCACCAAAACGATGATATCCTCTTCATTCGTTAAAATGATGCCTTTGCCGTAGTATGACCATGGCTGTCCCTTAGACTCATACAAATCGATCATCGCCCTTGGAACATCATCCAAATCCGATAAATCCGCGCACGTCTTACCGATAAAGCCCGTATACTTTATATCAAACATCTGCTCGATAAAATAATGCTTGGATACATCACCACCAAATTGACTGAAGAGCATCTCACCAATGAATATGTTGTCATTGACAAGAGCCATCGTCTGTGGGTCCAATTGGGAGGCATCGTTTACAAAAATCCAGTTCGGTTGCTTTTCATCGACAGAAAGAATCTTTTCATTTTTCAAGATCCAATTCATGGCCGACGGTTCTTCATTGGTACGGAAGGCTATTTCCGTGGCATGCTCCGGTTGCATCCTATACTGAACAAGGGGGATCACAATCATCAAAATAAGACCCACCAAGCTCCCCCATAGGATAGCTTGAAAAAATCTCATAAGGTATCTGTATTTGTTCACGGTCTCACCCCCTGACGTTGAATATGGCCCCATCCACCTTTACCAAAGACAATTCTCACAAGGCCACGAATCCTCCAAAAACCAAACAATTGACGGATACCAAAATTTTCTATAACCGCGTAAAGCAAAAGCTTCAAAAGATCTCTCAACTTGAAATAGTGGCTTTCTCTTTCAGCAATCAGCAAGGAAGAAATAGAAACAATCACGCCCAAGAGAATCGTCGAAATAAATAGCAAGATTGCAATATTCCTATCCAAAATGCCTAGTATTGCCGCTAAAACCACCATAATATAACCTTGAAATTCTATAATAGGACCAATCGCTTCAAATATGAAAAAATACGGCATGGCAACCATTCCTGTATTGCCATAGTGCTTATTGAACAGCATTTTACGGTGGAAATAAAGAATATCAATCAGCCCGCGGTGCCACCTAAACCTTTGATTCCTCAAACTTTTCATATCTTCTGGAACTTCCGTCCAGCAATTGGCATTAAAGGCATAGAGCACTTTGAAAGGATTTCCGGATTCATGCATCAAACGGCTGATTCTAACCACCAGTTCCATATCCTCACCCACCGTGTCCTTTTTATATTGCCCCTTCTGAGTCATATAGCCTCCGATGCCTATGATCCGGTCCTTTCTGAATAGACCAAAAGCACCCGAAATAATCAGCAAACTGTTCAACTCTTGCCAACCCAAACGTCCTGCCATGAAGGCCCGCATATATTCAATGGTCTGAAATCGTGCTAAGCTATTCTTCGGTACTCTAACTTCCGACACAAGACCTTTATCCACCTTACAACCATTGATTGGACATATGTTACCTCCTAAAGCTGGGGTTTCTAAACTTTCATCTAGCGTAAGACTGGATATCTTAAGCAAGGCATCCGGTTCCAATAAGGAGTCTGAATCGATACCGCAAAAATAGATTTTATTGGCGACATTGATACCAGCATTAAGCGCATCCGCCTTACCACCGTTACTTTTATCAACAACCAGCATCCGCGGCAAGGATGGGTTTCTATAAATACCACGAATTGGTGACGTCTGCAAACTTTCCCTATACTGATAGTCCACACGCACGAGATTAAAAGCTTTAATGAGACTCAACAAGGTCTCGTCCTGACTACCGTCGTTCACAATAATCACTTCATAATCTGGATAGTTTAAATTTAAAAGCGACCGTGCACTTTCAACCACGGTTTTTTCTTCATTGTAAGCCGGTGCAATAATAGATATTGATGGCAACATTTTTTCCCTGAATAACATGGAAATATTTTTAATCCGCCAAAGTCGGGCTTGTTTCCTGACGTTCTTATAAGACATAACCAACAAACCAATATAAACGCCATTAATCGACAGGGAATAATAGGCCAGTAAATAATTGAAACTGATGACAAATTCCTTCACCATCTGTCTATATGCACCCGCTTGATACATATCAAAATGTTGCATGAAGAATAATACCGGGAAAAAGAGGGATGTCACCAATAAAAATGCCATAGATGCAGCAATCAAGGCCCTATCCCTTTGATGCACCTCACCTTTAAGGTTATTATCCAAAACAGTCATTTGAAGTTTTTCAACAAGTCGAGGTGCCAAGTAGATTCTAAACTCCTCACCTATATCACTCTCTGGATCAACCTGCTTACGAATGATCTCTAAGAGCCTGTTTTCAATATCCACATCCTGATTAACATTTAAAAAACCAATAAGTTCATTAATTTTTCTACTGTTGAGAATTTCAACAAGGATCTTCTCTGCGCGATGGCCACCTTTACCGTTCAACTTTAAAATATAATATTCAATTCTATTAGATAGCACTTGAGCCATACGATTCCTGACCACATACGCCACTTCACTCTCCAAGGCATCTTCCAAAAGATAAAGGAATCTTGGATTTTCTGAAACCATTCGGGTCAAAGCACCAATAACCGTTTTTTCATGTCTTTCATCTTTAAAAAATCCCATTAAAATTTTAAAATTCTCTGTACTATTGGTTTTCGAAAGTGCCCATAGGGCATTTCTCTGAATAATCTCGTAGGCATGGGTATGATATTTTTCCTGTTGGAACTCCCTCGGATAATAATCTGCTAGGATTCTACAAGTCATCTCCAATAGACCGTTCATATCTTGAAGAACGTAATCCGCCTTATACGCAGTCTGACCATTTTCATTTTTAAATTGATAGTACAATTTCAATTTCTCGCGAATGCCTTCAAAATTATCTACAAAATTGAACAAATAGGCTTTCGTGTCGTGGTTGAAGCTGACACGGGCATATTTAATAAGCAGCTCAACATGTTCTATGTCCCGGGTCTCTTGAAGTCTTAGAAAATGTACATGAAAAGCATGGCCAAAATCTAAGATATTCGAAATGGCCTTTTCACGATACCATTTTTTAGAACCAATCAGCGCCTCAATCATACACTCGAGCGATGCCTCTTGTCGTATATCTGTCAGCGCATTGGAAATATAAACTTTAACAGAATAATCCTCTTCCGTCATCAAGGCTTCTTCCAAGGCTCTTCTGGCTTTTTCCGTGCCCACAAGTCCTAAATAGGTACAGGCCTCTTTTTTTCGAAGCACGGATCCCTTATTCAAATGTCGAATTTCCTCATCAACGACTTTGCCGATGCCAGCCACGTTGTCAAAAACAGTTTGGTCCTCTAAAATCAGATTTTCCTTAACCGCCTTTATTTCCATCAAGTTATCAAAAGAACCCTTAACCTCATGCTTCAAAAGTGACAGAACAAATGTCATCCTCTTATGATTTCGTCGGAGCAAATCGTCAAGAGAACTGAATTTATGGATAATCATCTTAAGAATAACCATAATCGCTATATAGAGTAATCCTAAAACAACTAAAATGAGTACATTAATATTTAAAGTCATAATCTATCCTCTTATTTGTCGTTTAACGATTCCTAACAACTCCGCCAATAAATATGGTTTCCTCAGATAGTGCATAACCCCTAGTTCATTAGCACGTCGCACTAGTATTTCATCCTTGATATAGGATAAAAAGACGACTTCTATATCTTTGGTATGAGAATGCGCAGCCAATTCCTCTTTTAAGACAAAACCGTCCATCTTTGGCATATTGACTTCTGTGATGATGATACTCGGCACATATTTTTCCGCTTTTTCCAGTGCCTCAAAACCATCGGTCGCAATATGAACCTCAACATCCAACTCGCCAATGAAATTTTTTAATACCTCCAGATTCGTTTGGTCATAATCGACAATAAGCACTGAATTAGGGTTTTTTCGCTCGTCGGCTGCATCTGTTTCATAGACCAAATAACTTTGTCCCCGTAGCTTGGCAACACGCAATCGATTCAGTGCCCGTTCTAAATAATTTTCAGCGGTCATTTCATAAGTGGCATCGTCCAAATTCAACTCATTATTGAACGTCACCCCTAAAGACACACTGATATCGCCCAAGAACAATCTGCTTTTTTCTATAGCCATTCTCACACTATCCAACTTTTCGATGATATCGCTTTTTTCAAGACTCTTCAGATACAAGGCGAAGTCGGCTGTTTCCATCCTGAAAACGGCATTTTCTCCGAAAGCACCCTTAAGCATATAGGCAATATTCCTGAGCACGCTCTGTTCCTCTTCAACCCCATAAGTCCACTTGTACTTTGAAAAATTATCGATGCCAACAGTCGCCAGAGCGCCTATGTCCCGCCAGTCTTCCCGATCCAGTTCTTCCACCAATAAAGATTTCAAAAATGTCTCGTTGTAAAGACCGGTAATTGGACATCGGACCAACTTCTCGTTGACTGATTTAATCGTCTGTTCCAGTGTGACATTCATTTCCATGAGTCGCTGATTTTCTATTTGGGCAGATTCAATGAGTGATTTCATGATTTCAGGTAAACCAATATCATAGGTCGCCGATAAAGTCCTCACAAAAGGTTCCACGACACTCACCCAAATCATGCCCTTATTGCGCTCAATCGTTTTGAAAATCTCATCCCAAACTTCTTCTGGATTCCCAGAATAGCTTATCATCACGCCATTTTCATCAAAATTCAACCCCGGCACTTCTTTAAATATGACCATCACCTCAGTGGGTTCGTATAAAGATTGATAACGCTGAAAAACATCATTGAATATCGCTAAAAAGCCACCATTTTCCTTTAAATTTTTCCTTACGGGGGACAATAAAGAACCACATTCCAAAGTTCTCAACACATGGATATATGATTTGACGTCGTCCTTAATAACGGATCCGTGTTGCGGCATAATCATCTGGATATCATAAGATAACAGTGTATCCATCACTGGCCTCAATACCGTATTAGACGGCATGTAGTGTTCATGAAATGTCAACATTTTACCAAGGTAAGTCTCATCGGCATAGAGGGTTCGATTAAAACTGAAGGCACCAAACAAGTCACTGGACAAGAGACTTTTGGTCTGTGGGTCGTAGGTGACAAAGGCACCCGGAAAATGTAAGTAGGGCGTTTGTATGAATTGCAACTTCCGACCGGATTCCAGGGTCAATTGATAGGCATGCTCCTCCAACAGGTAATATGGCGACTGAATGCCATAATACTGCACCAAGGTCATGGTTCTCCATGACGTCACCACATTAAAATGAAGTCCCAATTCTTCAAACAAATGCACATTGGAACATACATCTGGGTCTTGATGGTGCAACACCATATAGTTAATCCGTTCTAAAGGAATCAGCTCTCGAATATTTTGAACAATCTGCTCAAATTCCAGTACAGAACCTGGATCAAACAAAATAGCGTCATTCCCATCTATCAACAGATATGCATTACAATCCAATCCATTTTTTGTCGTTGCATCACCCACATAATAAATTCCTTGATGAATTTCTTCATAGGCCATAATTCCATCCCTCACGTTCTTTCGTATTTTATTCGATAGTTTATCAAACATATACCCGAAATAATCTCTTTAGAAAAAGACCCCAGTAAATTTACTTAGGTCTTTAATGTTAATCTTATGATTTAATTATCCCCTCTAATGTTGAAGGTATCTACCATACGTTGAAGTGAACGGGCAGATGCCGCCAAGTCTTCACTGGCTTTCACACTTTCCTCTGAACCCGTTGCATTCAGCTGGATAACCTGTGAGACCTGTGATAGACCCTCGTCAATTTGTGAAATGGCGTTGGCTTGTTCGTCAGACGCATTGGCAATCTTAACGACGAGCTGCTGTGATTCTTCAACACCTATAAAGCTTGTTTTTCCTGAATTTTAGCGGCCTGCATAATTTCATTTGCTTGTTTTTCTTGATTCCGTGACGCTGTTTTATGTCCGTCTGGTCAATGACGATTTCAAAAGCACCAACGACTTCCGAAGCGCTCGTGATAATCGGAGAAGCATTATAATAGATTTCTCGATTCATGTTTTGTACATGGGCTGTTGTCTCTGAAAATCTACGTTCTGTCGTAAGCATAGAGCAACAACATGCACACTTATCCGTTCTGCAATCCTCCGTCTTCATCATGTCATAGCATTTTTCCCGATAGCCTCTTCACGAGGTTTACCAACGACCTCTAGAGCATTTTTATTCATATACAATACATCATAGTCACAATCAATGGTCATCGCTGGGAGCGGCACCAA
>JAFGTX010000039.1 GCA_016938815.1 Clostridia bacterium
GAAATTCTCATTCTCACCAAGAGCCTTTAGAACGTATCCCAGCTGGGTTTTAAAGAATAGATCCAGCAAAAACTTGAGTGCCAAAGCAAAGGCTGCAATCAGCAAGAGCTTTTCCTGAGCGGGCATAGCCGTAAACATATGGTCCACATCGAACAGATGAATGTTGCTTTTACCCATGATTCTCAAGTTGATGGAATAAAGGCCAATCATGACGATGATCCCCGACAAGATATTGGTGATGCCCAGCTTCACATGCAGAAGACCTGTAACGCTTCCAGCTAAGATGCCACCCATAGTGGCAAAAAGTACTGCATAAACCGGCGGCATGCCCGACTTAATGAGAATCGCACAGAGGGCGGCTCCCAGAGCAAATGTGCCGTCTACTGACAAATCGGGAAAATCAAGAATTCTAAAAGTAATGTATATGCCAAGGGCTGAAATCGCGAATATCAAGCCCTGTGACAAGGTAGATAATATTAATGCACTCATAAAATTCACCACTAGAATCCCTTCTAGTTTTCTCCAATGATTTCACTGTCTGAAAGAAGCTCATCACTCAATACCACGCCAAGTTGATCGGCAGAAGCCTTGTTTATTGTTATGGATGGGTTCAAGGCTTTTTGAACCGGCATTTCAGATATGTCAGCACCGTTCAGAACATCGGCTGCCATCTGGCCTGTTTGTCTTCCCAGTTCAAAGTAATTGACACCGCAAGTGGCTAAAGCGCCTGCCTCTACATGAGCTGGTTCTGCACCCAATACCGGCACCTTTTTATTCATCGCTTTATTGACAATCAGCTGAATGCCGGATGCCACCATATTGTCTGTTGGCGTGTATAAGACATCCACCTTGTCGAGCAAAACATCAATGCCTTGTTCTAGTTCCGTCAATGAGGTGATACCCATCACTTCCACTGACATACCCAGCTTTTCCGCTTCTGCAGTCAGTTGAGCCAACTGTACTTCGGAATTCTTTTCACTTGTGTTGTAGATGAAACCAATGGTGCTGGCTTCAATACCCATATCTTGAAGGAGTTGAAGCTGCAAATCAATTGGCGCTTCATCACTGGTTCCGCTTACATTGCCATTTGGCGCTTCATTCGATTCAACCAGTCCCGCCGCCACTGGATCGGTCACAGCAGAAATCATGATTGGAATGTCTTTTGTGGCATTAAGAGCTGCTTGTGCTGTTGGGGTAGCAATGGCATAGATCATGTCCACTTGATCGTCTACGAAGCCCTGAGCGATAATCTGTGCCGTTGGCATTTCACCCTGAGCATTCTTCTCGACGAACTCAACCCGGCCTTCGAATCCCGCTTCGTTGAGACCTGCAATGAATCCCTCACGCGCCGAATCAAGGGCTGGATGCTCCACGATTTGAGTGATGCCTATTTTGAAGGTTTCCTCCACTTTCTCTTTTGCTCCGCCTTCCTCTGCCTTGGCACATCCCGCCATGAGTGTCATCACACCTAAAACCATTAGACCTACTTTGATCAATTTCTTCATTTTTCTTCCTCCATTTGATTTTTTTATGTTATCGATTACTAAGCAAGCTGCGTGTTGACCTTTTTAAATCTTGATTGCTTCTGTCTCCCGAAATCAAAAAATAAAAAAACCGCCACGTCGCATGGAGGTTAGTATACAAGTCATCTATATTGCTGCAATCCCTTGGTCCATAAGAGTAGCACACGACTAATAGACGCATCAACATGCGCATATCCTTGATTTCACTCTCATTGATTCAAAGGTCTTGCATCCTTCACAGAATGTTTGATTCTACTATTCTACCATACTACATTTACATGTTGGCCATAATCCAACTAAGCTTTGCTTTCTACAATGGCGCCGAGCGCCGCTACATGACTTGATCCGTCCAAGCCCTACGGTAAACTCTCGCGAGGAATTATCCCTAATTACCCGCTCAAAGTATACAATTTGGAGTATACATGACCCAAATCATAATGTCAATTAAAAAGTGCATTGGTCTTTTCGAAGACCAATGCACGCTTAGGCTTGTTTTATTATTATACTTCTTCATCGAAGTTCGGTAAGGAGCGATGCCCTAGACCGATGACGATATCATTCAGATGCAAGAGACCGATACTCATGAAGATAGCAACACTAAGGTGTTCACCTCTTCTGGCAATACCGATTTTCCCACCGGTGCTCAGGCCATAGGCCTTGTCCGACACCTGCGCAAAGGCTTCACGAGTGGCACCTGCAACCGCGCCATCATGCACGTGCATATCCCGGATGATGCCATTCTTTTTTGCCGCCACAAGAGTGCTCTCAAGAACTTTGGTTGTGATATCAGGCAATTTACCGCCAATATCAACAGCAGCCGCCTTATATCCCATTCTCAGCGCCTCTTCTTTTATTTGATTCTCTTCTTCTCGAGTCGACATTGCAAGACGAATGGCAAGCTTTGCCACGTTAATACTTTCATTCTTCATTTGAGCCCTCCTGTTCTATCTATAAGTTTACCATGTACTGGTTTGTTTGTGATCATTTACGCATTATTCTTGGCTGCAATCTCAGCCAGCAACTTGGCTAAATCCGAATCCGTATCTTGATCCAGCAGGTCTCTATTCTTCTTGAGTTGCTCCGCTCTTCGCTCGGAAGCCTTTGTTTCAGCGTCTTTGTCCTCTACAACAGGCTCAGCATAGGCATCAACAGTTTCTGTATCCACCTTAATAAGTTTTACAACCGTTTCTATATGTGGTGTATGTGGAAACATGTCCACACAGCAGACCCGCTCGATCGTATAGCCGTTTTTACGTGCTGTAATCAGATTGTCACCGAGACTTTTCGGATTACACGATACATAAGTGATTTGGGGTACGCCATAACCGAGTATCTTCATCAATGCTTTTTCCTGAATGCCTGCTCTCGGCGGGTCCACCACGATGACTTCCGGTGTATGGTCCAATTCATCCAAGACCTTAAAAACATCCCCTGCAATGAAATTGCAGTTTTCGAGCTTGTTGAGTTCAGCATTCTCATTGGCTGCCCTCACGGCATCTTCAACAATCTCAACACCGATGACACGCTTTGCAGAGCCTGCCATGATCTGTCCAATGGTGCCAGTACCACTAAAGAGGTCGAAAACTTCCTTGCCTTCCGTTGCGCCGGTATAGTCGATCACTTTTTGGTAAAGCAATTCCGCCCCTTCTGGATTGGTCTGGAAGAAAGAGAAGAAGGATACTTTGAAATCGAGTCCCATCAAGGTCTCCATATAGTATTCTCTGCCGTAAAGCACCTCAATCTCGCCTTGCACCACATCAGCGATGCCGTCGTTTTTGATCCATAGGATGCCGACGATTTGGCCTTTGATAGTCAACGATAAAAGGCGTTCTACAAAGGCTGTCAAATCTACCGATCCCTGAGTAGACGCCGATAAACCAAGAAGAATTTCTCCAGTGTTCTGGCTCTTTCTGATGGTAAAGTGCCTTAAAAAGCCCTCCATGGTGTTTTTGTTGTAACGTAGTGTACCCGCTTCAACGAAATAATCCAGTGTCGCTCTTAAGATGGTATTGAAATCCTCATCCACCAGCATACACTGATCTACCGTCACCACGTCATGGAATCTGCCTTTTTTATGCATCCCAAGTTGTAGGGGACCGTTCTTTTCTTCGTCACCAAAAGAATATTCCATCTTGTTTCTATAATGATAGATTTCAGGGCTCTTAATCGGTGTTTCAAATTCAAAAGCCTCGAAACCGGATTCTTCGATAATTGATCGAACCATTTCTGTTTTCATCGCCACTTGTTCATCGTAAGGTACCGTTTGACGGGCACAACCGCCACAACGGCCGAAGTGTGGGCAAAAGGATGCCACTTCGCTAGTCGATGGCTCCAATACCTGTACAAGACCAGCTTCCGCATAATCCGAACGGTTCTTTTTGATGCGTGCTTCAATCAGCTGACCCTTGATGGCATTCTTCACTTTGACTTTTTTTCCTTCAAAATAACCGACGCCTACAGCCGGAAAGCGCATTTCCTCTATTTTCAACTCTATTACTTGTCCTCTTCTCAATTTACACCCTCGCTTGTTCTATAATCATTCATCTATCA
>JAFGTX010000248.1 GCA_016938815.1 Clostridia bacterium
CATCGAAATGAACATCGAGTTAATCGCACCAATCGCTATCGAAGAAGGTCTTAAGTTCTCAATCCGTGAAGGTGGTAGAACAGTAGGCGCTGGTTCGGTAATCAAAATTATCGAATAATCGCTTAGATAAATAACCTTTACTAAGATCAGCAACAAATAATATTTAAATATTATGTACTAGTCCGTAAAACCCGAGAGCTTGCTCTCGGGTTTCTTTGTATTTAAACCTTCGAATTGGTGTTTCAGTATTCGCAGTTATTTGCTTCATACTGCAACATCACGCCACACGTTGAAAAGATATATAAAAGAAAGCACGAGATTCAAACTAAAGAAGTAAGTGCATAATCTGTGGACGACTTCGTATCAGGTGAGAAATTACCCACAAAAGTCCCTGAAAGGAATGAGGACAAAAGTTGCTTCGGCCATGGACTACAGAAAATTACCGTTTCACAATCCGATAAGATATAATAAGATGCATTTAGATATTAGAGAGGGAAAATAGAAGCGCTTGTGTGACGGTACGAAAAAAATTTAAATAGGGGCTTGCTATAGATAGATAGGTATGATATACTCAACAACGTTGGTTGAAAAATTTTTTCGAAATGCGGCTACTAAATGTTACAAAAGATTAACACATTTTTTTCGTTATTTTCAGCCAATCTATTGCTTATTGTACCTTTGTGGGGTATAATAATTAAGCGTGTGTTGAGTGCGATGATACAGGAGGTTACCTAGATTTACTGGGAGAACTTCTGTTGAGAAGTGTCCATTCAAGAAATGGGCGACTGGTTGATGTGCGCTATTTTTTAACTTAACACCCATGACACGCCAGGGTGAGTGTACATTGATTGAGTCGTATGTAAAACTTTCATACGATAAAAGGAGGGAAATGTAAATGACTACAAATCCAGGTCAAAAAATCAGAATTAGATTAAAATCTTACGATCACAAAATTCTTGACAATTCAGCAGCTAAGATTGTTGAAACTGCTAAGACTACAGGTGCAGACGTAGCTGGTCCAGTACCACTACCTACTAAGAAAGAGATCGTAACAATCTTGAGAGCGGTTCATAAGTACAAAGACTCTAGAGAGCAATTTGAACTTAGAACACACAAGAGATTAATCGACATTCTAAATCCAACACCAAAAACTGTTGATGCTCTAATGAGACTTGATTTACCAGCTGGTGTGGATATCGAAATTAAATTGTAAGTACTAAGAAAATCAGATAGATACCTGATGATTTTAGTATGATTGCTGCGGCAATCCGCTGTAAGATTTTTAGGAGGTGTACAATGATCGGAATCATTGGAAGAAAAGTAGGAATGACTCAAATTTTTACTGAGGAAGGTTCTGTAGTTCCAGTAACAGTTATCGAAGCAGGTCCTGTTTACGTTACACAAATCAAAACTGTTGAAACTGACGGTTACAATGCGATTCAGATTGCATTCGAAGATTTGAAGGAAAACAGAGCAAACAAACCAGTAAAGGGTCACTTTGCAAAAGCGGGCGTATCGCTTAAAAAGTACGTAAGAGAATTCAGAGTAGAAGATACATCTGCATTTTCAGTTGGACAAGAAATCAAAGCTGATTTACTTGAAGAAGGTATCCTTGTCGATGTAAGCGGTACTTCTAAAGGTAAAGGTACAGCTGGTCCAATCAAGAGATGGAATCAATCAAGAGGACCTGAAACACACGGTTCTAAATACCACAGAGGTGGCGGTTCTTTAGGTGCTTCTTCTTATCCAGCGAGAGTAGTTAAGGGTATGCACATGGCTGGTCGTATGGGTAATGAAGCATCGACAACACAAAACCTTGAGTTAGTAAGAGTTGATGCGGAAAGAAACATTATCTTAGTAAAAGGCGCAGTTCCTGGACCAAAAGGTGGCATCGTTACAGTAAGAAAGGCTATCAAAGCTAGTAAATAGGTTCTAGCTAGAGGAAGGAGGAAGTTAAATGCCAAAAGTAGATATTTTAAACGTATCGGGTGAAAGAGTTGGAGAAATCGAACTTAATGAAAATATATTCGGCGCGGAAGTAAACGTAAGTGTACTTCACGAAGTTGTTAAAAACTACTTAGCAAACCAAAGACAAGGTACTCAATCTGCTAAGACAAGATCAGAAGTAAGAGGTGGCGGTAGAAAGCCATTCAAACAAAAAGGTACTGGTAAAGCGCGTCAAGGTACAATCAGAGCACCTCACTACGTAGGTGGTGGTGTTGCATTTGCACCAAAGCCAAGATCGTACAGATACTCATTACCTAAAAAGGTTAAGAGAGTTGGTATGGTATCAGCGCTAAGCTCAAAAGTAGTTAGCAACTCAGTGATCGTTCTTGATGAACTTTCATTAGAGGCACCAAGAACTAAAGACATGATCAGCATTTTAAGAAACTTGAAAGCTGAAAAGAAAGCTTTAGTAGTATTAGGTGCAAAGAATGACAATGTTGTAAAATCAGTGAATAATATTCCTGGTGTTCAAGCGACTTTCGTAGGCGAAATGAACGTATACGATATTTTAAATCACGGTTCATTCGTTATTACAAAAGAAGCAGTAGAAAAAATTGAGGAGGTGTACGCATAATGAAAACACCTTACGACGTAATCCTTAGACCTGTTGTAACAGAAACAACTATGATGGGCATGGAAGAAAAAAAATACACATTCGAAGTTGATAAGAGAGCAAACAAGACTGAAATCAAGACTGCAATCGAAGAAATCTTCGGAGTTAAAGTAGAAAAAATCAACACACTTAATGTAAAAGGAAAACCTAAGAGACAAGGTAAATTCTTAGGCAGAACTGCTGGTTGGAAAAAAGCGATTGTTAAGCTTACAGCAGATAGTAAAGATATTGAATTCTTTGAAGGAATGAATTAATAAAATAATTCAGTAAGAAGGAGGTAAGAAAATGGGTATTAGAGGATTTAAACCTACTTCACCTGCTGTTAGACATATGACAGTATCTACGTTTGAAGATATTACAAAAAAACAGCCGGAAAAGAACTTAGTGGTAACTCTAAAGAAAAACTCTGGTAGAAACAACCAAGGTAAAATCACTGTTCGTCATAGAGGTGGCGGATACAAGATTAAATACAGAATCATCGATTTCAAAAGAAATAAGGACAATGTACCTGCAAAGGTAGCTGCGATTGAGTACGATCCAAACAGATCGGCTAACATTGCGCTTTTACATTACGCTGATGGTGAGAAGAGCTACATCTTAGCACCTCACAAATTAAAAGTTGGCGATACAGTAATCGCTGGTGCTGGCAACGATATTAAAATCGGTAACGCTATGCCGCTTGAATCAATGCCTACTGGTACAGTAGTACACAACATCGAACTTAAAGCTGGCAAAGGTGGTCAGTTAGTAAGATCGGCAGGTAACTCAGCACAGCTTATGGCAAAAGAAGGCGAATTCGCACTTCTAAGATTACCATCAGGCGAAATGAGATACGTAAGAAAAGAATGTAGAGCGACAATCGGTCAAGTTGGTAACATCGACCATGAGAACATTACAGTTGGTAAAGCTGGTAGAAAGAGACATATGGGTATCAGACCTACAGTAAGAGGTTCTGTAATGAACCCTAACGATCACCCTCACGGTGGTGGTGAAGGTAGAGCTCCAGTTGGTAGACCATCTCCAATGACACCATGGGGTAAACCTGCTCTTGGTTACAAGACTAGAAAGAAAAACAAACATTCTAATAAATACATTGTAAGTGGAAGAAAGAAATAGTAAACTGTTTCAGTGTAGTTGAAGGGAGGATTTACAATGGGAAGATCTCTTAAAAAGGGACCTTTTGTACACAAAGGACTACTAAAGAAAATCGAAGAGATGAACGCTAACAGCGAGCATAAAGTTGTTAAGACATGGTCTAGAGCGTCAACTATATTCCCTCAAATGGTAGGGCATACGATTGCAGTACATGATGGTAGAAAACATATTCCTGTATACGTTACAGAAGATATGATTGGACACAAGTTAGGCGAGTTTTCACCAACTAGAACGTTCAGAGGCCATGCTGCTGACAAAAAAGGTAAGAAGTAAACGAACGGCGAATGGAAGGAGGTAATAGAATGAAAGTAAGAGCTATTGCTAAATATATGAGAGTTTCTCCTAGAAAGATGAAGCCGATTGCTGATTTGATTAGAGGTAAAAGCGTTAAAGATGCGCAAGCTATTTTAAAGTTCACACCAAGAAAAGGTGCTGATATATTTTTAAAAGTACTTAATTCAGCAGTTGCAAACGCAGAAAACAATCACAACTTAGATGCAGACAAACTAATTGTATCTGAAATATACGCTAACCAAGGTCCAGTTCTCAAAAGATGGAAAGCTGGTTCAATGGGTAGAGCAAATCCTATCAAGCATAGAACAAGCCATGTTGGTGTTGTTGTAGCTGAGAAAGAATAAAGGAGGGAGATTGCATGGGTCAAAAAGTAAGCCCACACGGATTAAGGGTCGGAATAATTAAGGACTGGGATTCGAAATGGTATGCAAACAAGAGAGATTATGCTGATCTTTTAATTGAAGACTTCAATATTAGAAAATACATTAAGAAAGCTTACTATACGGCAGGTATTTCTAGAATATATATTGATAGAGCGGCAAACAGCAGAGTACACGTAAATATTTTTACTGCTAAGCCAGGTATGTTAGTTGGTAGAGGTGGCGAGAACATCAAAATCTTAAAAGACCAATTACAAGCTATGACTGGTAAGAATGTACAAGTGGACATTTCTGAAGTTCAAAACATTGAAAACGATGCACAGTTAGTTGCTGAAAACGTAGCATTCTCATTAGAAAGACGTGTTTCTTTCAGAAGAGCGATGAAGCAAGCTATGCAAAGAACAATGAAATTTGGTGCTGAAGGTATCAAAATCCAGACATCAGGTAGACTTGGTGGTGCTGAGATGGCGAGAACTGAAGGTTACTCAGAAGGAAACGTTCCACTATCTACTTTAAGAGCGGACATCGATTACGGATTCGCTGAAGCAGATACAACTTACGGTAAAATTGGTGTTAAAGTTTGGATCAACAAAGGCGAGATTCTTCCTACAGTAAACGAAGAAACTAGACTTAGAAGAAAAGAAGCTAGAAAGCCTAGAGATAACAACAAACCAAACCAAAAGAGAAGAAATAACAATAGAAACGACAGAAACGATAGAAATGATAGAAATCAAAAGAGAGCGTAACGCTTTCCGTTGATTTACTGAATGGAAGGAGGCTATCTCACAATGTTAATGCCTAAAAGAGTAAAACGTCGTAGGGTACACAGAGGTAGAATGAAAGGCCAAGCTCAAAGAGGTAACACTATTTCATACGGTGATTACGCTTTAGTGGCTCAAGAGCCAGCTTGGATTACATCAAGACAAATTGAAGCTGCCAGAATCGCGATTAATAGATATATCAAGAGAGGTGGAAAGGTTTGGATTAAAATCTTCCCACATAAGCCTATTACACAAAAGCCTGCTGAAACACGTATGGGTGCTGGTAAAGGTTCTCCTGAATACTGGGTAGCAGTAGTAAAACCAGGTAGAGTAATGTACGAATTATCTGGTGTTGATGAAGAAACAGCAAGAGAAGCAATGCGTCTTGCGGCTATGAAATTACCAATCAAGTGTAAATTCATCGCTCGTGAACAAGTAGAAGGTGGTGAAGCTGATGAACGCTAGTAAGTTAAGAGATATGACTGCTGACGAATTACAAGTGAAACTAAATGATTTGAAAAACGAATTATTCAACTTAAGATTCCAACTAGCAACTGGCCAGCTAGATAACCCTATGAAGATCAAAGGTGTTAAAAAGGACATTGCTCGAGTAAAGACAATCTTAAGAGAAAGTGATATTAGAGCATAAAGGAGGTTCTGATCGTGGAAAGAGGCAGAAGAAAAGTAAGAATTGGCCACGTTGTAAGCGATAAAATGGACAAAACGATTGTTGTAAAAGTTGAAGACTTTGTACGTCATCCACTTTACGGCAAGAGAATCAAAAGAACAAAAAAATTCAAAGCGCATGACGAACTAAACGCATGTGGCATTGGCGATAGAGTAAAAATCATGGAAACTAGACCTTTATCAAGAGACAAGAGATTTAGACTAGTTGAAATTATCGAAAAAGCTAAGTAGTAATTACTTGTTGGAAGGAGGAATCAGGTATGATTCAACAAGAAACGCGTTTGAAAGTTGCTGACAACTCTGGTGCGAAAGAATTACTATGTATCCGCGTATTAGGCGGTTCAACGAGAAGATACGCAAATATCGGAGATACAATAGTATGTGCTGTTAAAAGCGCAACACCAGGCGGAGTTGTTAAAAAAGGTGACGTTGTAAAAGCTGTTGTTGTAAGATCAGTTAAAGGCGTTCGAAGAGTAGACGGAAGCTACGTTAAGTTTGATGAAAACGCAGCTGTAATTATAAAAGAAGACTTATCTCCGGTAGGAACTCGTATTTTCGGACCGGTAGCGAGAGAGCTAAGAGAGAAGAAATTCATGAAAATCTTATCCCTTGCGCCAGAAGTACTATAGGCAGGAGGTGTCAGGATGCATATTAAAAAAGGTGATACTGTAGTAGTTATTACAGGAAAAGATAAAGGTAAAAAGGGTAAAGTGCTTCAAGCAATCCCTTCAACTGAAAGAGTAATCGTGGAAGGCGTGAACATGGCGACTAAGCATCAAAAAGCAAGCCAAAAAGTTCAACAAGGTGGTATCATCCATCAAGAAACTCCAATCCACGTGTCTAACGTAATGTTGTTTGATGCAAAGGCAAAAGCGCCTACAAGAGTTAAACACACTATTTTAGAAGACGGCAAGAAAGTAAGAGTATCTGTTAAATCAGGCGAAGTGCTCGAATAAATTGTAGGAAAGGAGGACGTTCGTAGTGGCTAGATTCAGAGACAAATACAACAATGAAGTTAAAAAAGCTATGCAGGAAAAATTCCAATACAACAATGTAATGGAAATTCCTAAAATAGAAAAAATAGTAATTAACATGGGTCTAGGTAGTGCCAAAGATAACAACAAAGTTATCCAAGCTGCAGTTGCAGAATTAACGGCAATTACTGGACAGGCCCCAGTCGTTACTAAGGCGAAAAAGTCGGTAGCGAATTTCAAATTGAGAGAAGGTATGGCAATCGGCTGTAAAGTAACGCTTAGAGATGCTAGAATGTTTGAATTCATGGACAGATTCATCTCAATTGCTTTACCTAGAGTAAGAGACTTCAGAGGTGTTAACCCTAACTCTTTTGATGGTAGAGGTAATTACACGTTAGGTGTAAAGGAACAATTAATCTTCCCAGAAATTAATTATGATGACGTTGATGCAGTAAGAGGTATGGATATCACATTCGTAACAACTGCTAAAACTGATGAAGAAGCAAGAGAGCTTCTAAGATTAATGGGAATGCCTTTCAGTAAATAAGGAGGGAATTCAAGTGGCAAAAAAATCACTTAAAGTGAAACAAGCTAGAACACAAAAATTCTCAACAAGAGAATACAATAGATGTAGAATTTGCGGAAGACCACATGCTTACTTAAGAAAATTTGGTATTTGTCGTATTTGCTTTAGAGAATTAGCGTACAAAGGTCAAATTCCAGGTGTAAGAAAAGCAAGCTGGTAAGAAACAGAAGGAGGTAAAAGCTCATGACAATGACAGATCCAATTGCAGATATGCTTACGCGTATCAGAAATGCAAACATGGTTAGACATGCTTCTGTAGATATTCCGTCTTCTAACGTTAAAAAGAGATTAGCTGAAATTATGTTAGATGAAGGTTTTATCAAAGGTTTCGACGTGATTGACGATGGCAAGCAAGGCATCATCAGAGTTGAAATGAAGTATGGAGATAGCAAAGAAAGAGTTATTTCAGGACTTAAGAGAATTTCTAAGCCTGGTTTAAGAGTATATGCTAAGAGAAATGAAATTCCTAAGGTACTTGGTGGTTTAGGTATTGCGGTAATTTCAACATCAAATGGTGTTATTACTGACAAGGAAGCAAGAAAATTAGGTGTAGGTGGAGAAGTTATCTGCTACATCTGGTAGTGATGATTTACAGGAGGTGCTAGAATGTCTAGAATAGGTAAATTACCAATCGAGATACCTCAAGGTGTACAAGTTACAGTTTCTGAAACTAATTTAGTTACTGTTAAAGGTCCACTAGGTGAATTAAGCGAACAAATTAGCCCTGAAATCAGTGTTAATATCGACGGCAGCGAGATGACAGTTACTAGACCAAGTGATAACAAAACACATAGATCACTTCACGGTTTAAGCAGAACTTTACTCGCAAACATGATCGTTGGTGTAACTAAGGGTTACGAGAAGAAGCTTAAGATTGTTGGTGTTGGTTATAGAGCAATTAAAAACGGAAAGAACTTAGATCTTCAATTAGGATTTTCACATCCAGTAACAATGGAAGATCCAGACGGAATTACAGTTGAGTGTCCTTCACAAACTGAAATCGTAGTAAAAGGTATCGACAAGCAATTAGTTGGTAACTATGCTGCTAAGATCAGAGACTGGAGAAAGCCTGAGCCTTACAAAGGAAAAGGTGTTAGATACGAAGATGAAAATGTAAGACGTAAAGAAGGAAAAACTGGTAAGTAGGAGGGTGTGACGATATGATTTCAAAAGAAGTTAAGAATAAAAAGCGTCAAATACGTCAACGTAGAGTACGTAAGAAAGTAAGCGGAACTCCTGAAAGACCAAGACTAAATGTATTCAGAAGCAATGCTAACATTTACGCACAGGTTATTGATGATGTAAATGGCGTAACACTTGCTGCAGCTTCTACATTAGATGCAGAAGTAAAAGGCAAAGTAGCGAACGGTAGCAACAAAGAAGCTGCTAAATTGGTAGGCGAATTGGTTGCTAAGAGAGCTATGGAAAAAGGCGTAGAGACTGTTACTTTTGATAGAGCAGGTTATATCTATCATGGTAGAGTTAAGGAACTAGGCGATAGTGCTAGAGAAGCAGGATTAAAATTCTAAGGGAGGTTATCAAATGAGTCGTCAACTTATTGATGCGAGCAAATTAGACCTCAAGGAACAAGTGATTAATATTAACCGTGTTACGAAAGTTGTAAAGGGCGGTAGAAACTTTAGATTTAGTGCTTTGGTAGTTGTTGGAGATGAAAACGGCTATGTAGGTGTTGGTACTGGTAAAGCACAGGAAGTTCCTGAAGCAATCAAAAAAGCTATTGAGGCAGCAAAGAAACAATTAATTTTCGTTCCTAGAGTTGGAACAACGGTTCCTCACCAAGTCACAGGTCGATTTGGATCAGGAAGCGTACTAATCATGCCAGCTAGCGAAGGTACAGGAGTCATTGCAGGTGGTCCTGTAAGAGCCGTACTTGAGTTAGCAGGAGTTAAGGATGTAAGAGCTAAATCTTTAGGTAGTAACAACCCTAAAAATATGGTTGAAGCGACACTACAAGGTTTAGAAAGCTTAAAAACAGTTGAAGGCGTAGCTAAGCTTCGTGGTAAGACTGTAGAAGAGATTTTAGGATAGGAGGGTTCGACCGTGGCTGATACAATGAAAATCAAGCTTGTAAAAAGCACAATCGGCTCGAAGCCGAAACATAGACAAACTGTTCAAGCTCTTGGATTAAGAAGAGTTGGACACGTAGTTGAAAAGAAAGACAACGCGCAAATGCGTGGTATGGTTTTTCAAGTTAAACATTTAGTAGAAATAGTAGAAGAAGCATAAAAAGGAGGTGTCGCCATGAGATTACATGATTTGAGACCGGCTGCTGGTTCTACAAAGAACAGAAAAAGAGTTGGTAGAGGTACTGGTTCAGGCCTTGGTACAACTGCAGGTCGTGGTATGAATGGTCAAAATTCTCGTTCTGGTGGTGGAGTAAGACCTGGATTTGAAGGTGGACAAATGCCTTTATTCAGAAGACTACCTAAAAGAGGATTTACAAATAGAAACAAAATGCAATGGGCTATCGTTAATGTTGAAGCACTAAATGCTTTTGAAAATGAAACTGTAATTACTCCGGAACTTCTTATTGAAAGCGGACTTGTTAAAAAGCTAAACGACGGACTTAAAATTCTAGGTGATGGTGCTCTAGATAAAAAGCTAACAGTTAAAGCAAACAAATTCACACAGTCGGCTATTAGTAAGATTGAAGCTGCTGGAGGAAAGGCAGAGGTGATTTAACTTGTTCGGTACACTGAGAAATGCTTGGAAAATTCCTGATTTAAAGAAGAGACTATTATACACAATGTTGATGTTAGTGATTTTCAGACTAGGTGCTGCTGTGCCAGTACCAGGGATTGATAAGAACGCTTTGGCTTCACTTTTTACAAGTGATGAAGGCCTACTTGGCTTCTTCAACCTTATGTCTGGTGGTGCGTTCAAGAACTTCACAGTTTTCGCACTAGGTATTTCGCCATATATCACAGCATCGATCATTATGAACCTTCTTCAAATTGCGATTCCTCAAATCGAGGCAATGGCAAAAGAAGGCGAAGAAGGCAGAAAGAAGATAGCAAGATTTACGAGATACGGTACAGTAATATTAGCGTTAATTCAAGCATTTGGTATTAGTGTTGGTGTATTTGGTAGAGCATTTATTAATCCGGGTCCTGGGTCGACAGCGATTGCGGTATTAACGTTAACAGCGGGTACTGCATTCCTAATGTACTTAGGTGAAAAGATTAATGAGAATGGAATTGGTAACGGTATTTCGATGTTCATTTTCGCGGGTATTTTAGCGAATATACCATTTGATATCAAACGAGTTGTAAGCCGAGTGTTACAGGGCGAGTTAAATTGGTTACACTTAATCTTGTTCTTTGTAGTTGCAGTAGTTATTATCGCGAGTGTCATCTTCATCCAACAAGGTAGCCGTAAGGTACCTGTTCAATACGCGAAACGTGTAGTGGGCAGAAAGATGTATGGTGGTCACAGCACACACATTCCGCTAAAAGTAAACCAAGCGGGTGTAATTCCAGTAATCTTCTCGATTTCGATCTTGATGATGCCAATTACTATTGCTCAGTTTTGGCCAACTGGTTCTGCTTATGGATGGTTATCTAGAAACTTCAGTCAATCAAGCTTGATGTACAACATCTTGAATATGATCTTGATTGTAGCGTTCACATATTTCTACACATCAGTAACATTCAACCCAGTTGACGTTGCTGACAACATGAAGAAAAATGGTGGATTCATCCCAGGTATTAGACCGGGTAAACCGACTTCTGAGTATTTGCAAAGAACACTTTACAGAATCACTTTCGCAGGTGGTGTGTTCTTAGCAGTCATTGCAACAATTCCAAACTTGGTATTTGCAATGACAGACATGAAGCTATCATTTGGTGGTACTTCGATCCTAATTGCTGTTGGTGTTTCTTTAGAAACTTACAAGCAAATCGAAGCGCATATCACAATGAGACATTATCAAGGATTCTTGAAGTAGAAGACTGGAGATGATTAAATGAGATTGATATTACTTGGGCCTCCGGGTGCTGGTAAAGGCACTCAGGCAGCTAATATTGTCGATAAATACAACATCCCTCATATTTCAACAGGTGATATTTTCAGAAAAAATATCAAAGAGGGAACAGATCTTGGAAAAAAAGCTAAAGAGTATATTGATGGAGGTCAGTTAGTACCTGACAGCCTTACAATTGCTCTTGTGGAAGACAGATTAAAGCAAGATGATGCACAAGACGGATTCTTGCTTGATGGATTCCCTAGAAATCTTGATCAAGCTGAAGCGCTTGATCAGATTCTTGAAAACATGGCTTGTAAACTTACTTCAGTGATTAACATCGCTGTTGATCCAAGCATTCTGGTAGAGAGAGCTGTTGGAAGAAGAATTTGTAAAAACTGTGGCGCAACGTATCACGTGGTGTTCAACCCATCAAAGGTTGAAGGCGTGTGCGACAAGTGCTCTGGAGAATTGTATCAACGATCAGATGACAATGAAGAAACTGTTTCTAACAGAATCAACGTTTATTCTAATGAAACAGCACCACTAATTGATTACTATACTGAACAAGGGGTAATCATCAATGTGGATGGACAGAAAGATATCGATTTAGTGTTTGAAGATATTGCTTCAGCACTAGGGAGATAGCGAATGATTATTATCAAATCTTCAAAAGAAATCGAAGCATTAAGGGAAGCCGGCAAAATTGTTGCTTATACCCATGATGTTTTGAAAGAAGCAATTAAGCCTGGTATTTCCACGTTGGAGCTTGATCAGATTGCAGAAAAGACTATAAGAGAACATGGAGCGATTCCTTCGTTCAAAGGTTACGGCGGCTTTCCAGGAAGCATTTGTGCCTCAATCAACGAAGAAGTCGTACACGGGATACCATCTAAGACGAGAATTCTTAAAGATGGTGACATCATAAGTGTGGACATCGGTGCTCTTAAAAATGGCTTCCATGGAGATGCAGCAAGAACACATCCTGTAGGAAATACGTCTGAAGAAGCACTAAAGCTCATAGAAGTTACACGTGATAGCTTCTATGCAGGGTTAGAGTTTTGCAGGTTAGGGTTTAGATTGTCAGATATTTCTCATGCGATTCAAACATACGTTGAGAAGCATGGATTTTCGGTTGTTAGAGACTATGTCGGACATGGTATTGGCGCAGGCCTACATGAAGACCCTCAAATTCCAAACTACGGTCCGCCGGGAAAAGGTCCTAGACTGATGGCGGGTATGGTTTTGGCAATAGAACCGATGGTCAACATCGGCACATATGATGTCAAAGTTCTTCAAGATGACTGGACCGTAATAACTAGAGACAAGAAATGGTCGGCTCACTATGAGCATACAATAGTTATTACAGACGATGCACCTGAAATCTTGACATCACTTAAATAGGGGTGGCTTATGATAACTTCAGCAAAGTTTGCTCTTGGTGAGTACGTCGTTTCAAAAGCTGGTCGTGACAAGGATCGCGTATTCATTGTTATGAGCGTTTTGGATGACCTGTACGTAACGGTTGCAGATGGTGATCTCCGCAGAGTGGAGAATCCCAAGAAGAAAAAGATTAAGCATCTGAATCCGACAAATAGAATCAGCGAAGAGATAGCTGATAAATTAAACAGCGATAAAAAAGTCACTAACCTAAGTATTAGGCGTGAAATTGAAAAACTTAACGAGTTTTAATCCTAAACAGGAGGGATGAGTTTTATGGCAAAAAGTGATGCTATAGAAGTTAATGGAATAGTAGTCGAAGCCTTACCAAATGCTCAATTTAAAGTTAAACTCGAGAATGGACATGAGGTTTTGGCGCATCTATCAGGTAAGCTAAGAATGCACTTCATTCGTATTTTACCTGGCGATCAAGTAACGTTAGAACTATCGCCATATGATTTGACTAAGGGAAGAATCATCTGGCGTGGTAAGTGATATAAGGAGGGATAACAATGAAAGTTAGACCATCAGTTAAGCCTATGTGTGAGAAATGCAAGATTATCAAGCGTAAAGGCAGTGTAATGGTAATTTGTGAAAATCCTAAACATAAGCAAAAACAAGGTTAGTAACGCAATAGATTAGATATAAGGGCGCGGCTGAACTACTTTATATTTAATTGTTATAAATCAAATATTAATGCACAATAGGAGGTGTACTAATGGCTAGAATCGCAGGTGTCGACTTGCCTAGAGAAAAAAGATCAGTTATTGGTCTTACTTACATCTTCGGTATTGGTAAAAAAACTTCTCAAGATATCTTAGCTCAAGCAGGTATCAGCGAGGACACAAGAATCAAAGACCTTACTGAAGACGAGGTAAGTAAATTAAGAACAATTCTTGAAGATGATTACCTAGTAGAGGGTGATCTCAGAAGAGAAATTGCTATGAATATTAAAAGACTAAAAGATATCGGATGCTACAGAGGTATCAGACATAGAAAAGGACTTCCACTTCGTGGTCAAAAGACTAAAACGAATGCTAGAACGAGAAAAGGTCCTAAGAGAATCGTTAGTCGTAAGAAGAAATAACAAAGGAGGAAGTTTACTATGGTAGCTAAAAAAGCTGGTAGAGTACGTAGAAAAAAGCGTGAGAAAAAGAATATTGAACGCGGTCAAGCGCATATTCAATCTACATTTAACAATACAATTATTACTCTTACAGATGTTAATGGTAACGCTATTTCATGGTCTAGTGCCGGAAGCTTAGGTTTCAAAGGTTCTAGAAAGTCTACTCCATTTGCTGCACAAATGGCGGCAGAAGAAGCTGCTAAAGCTGGTATGGAGCATGGATTAAAATCAGTTGAAGTATTTGTAAAAGGTCCTGGTTCCGGAAGAGAAGCTGCAATTAGAGCACTTCAAGCTGCTGGATTAGAGATCAATATGATTACAGACGTTACACCAATTCCACACAATGGTTGTAGACCGCCAAAGCGTAGAAGAGTATAATTAACAGGGAGGTACGATATGGCTAGATATACAGGACCTTCATGTAGACTTTGTCGTCGTGAAGGACAGAAATTGTATCTTAAAGGTGACAGATGTTTCTCAGATAAATGTACAATGAATACAAGACAAAACGCTCCTGGCCAACATGGCGCTAGAAGAGCTAAGTTATCTGGTTACGGTGTTCAATTAAGAGAAAAACAAAAAGTTAAAAGATATTACGGAGTTTTAGAAGGACAATTTAGAGATACTTATGATAGAGCTGAAAAGTTACAAGGTATCACTGGTGAAAACTTACTAAGACTTTTAGAACAAAGATTTGATAATGTAGTTTACAGAATGGGTCTTGCAAGCTCTAGAAAAGAAGCTAGACAACTTGTAACACATGGTCACTTTACTGTAAATGGTAAAAAGGCTGACATTCCGTCAATGACATTAAGTGTAGGCGATGTTATTGCTGTAAAAGAAACAAGCAGAAATTCAAGCAAATTCAAAGAAGTAGCGGAAAGAGCAGTTACTACACCTAAGTGGGTAGACGTTGATACTGAGAAACTTGAAGGTAAAATTACAGCATTGCCTGTAAGAGAAGACATCGACTTACCAATCGAAGAGCATTTAATCATCGAGCTTTACTCTAAATAGATTGTAAGTTAATCGTTTACCCTCAGTACAAATTTCTATTAAAGGAGGGTCTGAGAGTGATAGAAATAGAAAAGCCTGTTATTGAATGTATCGAATTGAGCGAAGACAACAGTTTTGGTAAGTTCGTGGTGGAACCTCTAGAGAGAGGTTACGGCATTACGCTTGGTAACAGTTTAAGAAGAATACTACTTGCTTCATTACCGGGGACCGCAGTTAAGTGGATCAAGATTGAAAACATTTTACATGAATTTTCAACAGTACCTGGCGTTAAAGAAGACGTAGTAGAAATAATCCTTAACTTAAAAGGACTAGCAGCAAAAATTAATTCGGATGAAGATCTTAAGATTTTAAGAATTGAAGCGAATGAGCCTGGTGTGATTACAGCTGGTGACATCATTGCAGATGCCGATGTAGAAATTTTAAACACAGATATGGTGATTGCAACTCTTGAAGATAATTCAGAGCTTAATATGGAAATCGCTTTGTCAAAAGGTCGCGGCTATGTGCCAAGCGAGCAAAACAAAGAAGCAGGTTTACCGATTGGTATCATCCCTGTCGATTCTATCTATACACCAGTTAAAAAAGTTAACTACTTTGTAGAAAAAACTAGAGTGGGACAATCTGCTGACTACGACAAGCTTGTGCTTGAAGTGTGGACAGATGGTACCATCAAACCAGACGAAGCAGCATCATTAGGTGCAAAAATCATGTTAGAGCACTTGAACTTATTTATCAATATGACAGACAGCATCGATGGTGTTGAAATCATGGTTGAAAAAGAAGAAGATAAAAAAGAAAAAGTGCTTGAGATGACTATCGAGGAATTAGACCTTTCTGTCCGTTCTTACAACTGTTTAAAGCGTGCTGGCATTAACACAGTAGAAGAATTAGCTGAGAAATCAGAAGACGACATGATGAAAGTTAGAAACCTTGGTAAAAAATCGATGGAAGAAGTAAAACAAAAATTAGCGGATCTTGAACTTGGTTTAAGAATTGCTGAGGAATAAGCAAAGGAGGGAAGTACATGGCTGGATACAGAAAATTAGGTCGTCCTACTGCTCATAGAAATTTAATGCTTAGAAACCTAGTAACAAGTTTGCTTAAAGAAGGTCGTATTGAAACGACTGTAACTAGAGCAAAGGAAGCTAGAAGATTAGCAGAGAAAATGATCACTCTTGCAAAAAGAGGCGACTTACATGCTAGACGTCAAGTATTGTCTTTCGTAACAGATAAGGAAGTGGTGAAGGTTCTTTTCGAAGAGATCGCACCTAAATATCAAGAAAGAAACGGCGGATACACTAAGATCTATAAGCTTGGACCTCGTCGCGGTGACGCAGCGCCAATGGCTTTAATTGAATTAGTAAAGTAAGTAAAATCATAGAGAACTAAGCAGCCATAGGGTAGCTTAGTTCTTTTTTTCGTGAAAACCGTGAATAGCAGCATAGATAAGATAAGACCATGGG
>JAFGTX010000249.1 GCA_016938815.1 Clostridia bacterium
CAAAAAAGGTACGAAGACGACCAATGGCCGCCTCCGTGGGTAAAATATATATAATGAGTATAGAAAATTGCTAGTTGAGATCAATCCGTCTATAATCTGTATTTTGTAATCTCTTCGCAGTAGTCACATGCGTATTCTAGGCTACCGTTCTTGCCAACCAGCTTGAATGTAGGATGTGCCCAGCTATCTGCATTGGTGATGCATCTTGGGTTTTCACATTCGAAAACGCCTTCGATGGTTTCAGGAATCGTCACGTTGTGCTTTTCTGTGACCTTACCGTCTTTGATGATGTTTACTGTAATGCTTGAGTCGATCAGACCCAGAACATTAAGGTCTACATCTGTTGTGCCTTCTATCTTGATAATATCCTTCTTTGTGATATTCTTGCTCGATACATTCATAAGCAGTACCACTGGGAAGTCTGTGTTCTCAAATAATTTGTTGAATACCGTTAAACCTTTCCCGGCTGTAATGTGGTCTAGTACGATACCATTTAAAATACCTTTAACCTCTAACATAAGGACCCACCTCCAATAACTTGCAAATCAATGCCATTCTCACGTAAACGCCTAATTGCGACTGCTCGAAGTAGACTGCTCTATCGTCGTCATCCACTTCAGGGGAGATTTCATTTACCCTTGGTAGTGGATGCATGATAATCATATCCTTTTTAGCAAGTGTGATTTTGTCGTTGTCTAAGATGTAAGAGTTTTTAAGTCTAAGATAGTCTTCTTCGTTGAAGAATCTTTCTTTCTGGATTCTTGTCATGTAGAGGACGTCAATTTCTTCAATGACTTCTTCGATGTAACGGACTTCCTTGATTTCCAGGTCGAAGTTTTCTTTTAACTGTCTCTTCAATGCATTTGGTAATGCGAGCTCTTCCGGCGAAATCAGGATGAATTTTTTAGTATTGAATCTTGCAAGGGTTCTGATTAAAGAGTGCACTGTACGACCATATTTCAAGTCACCACAGAATGCAACTGTATGTCCTTCGATTTGACCTTTGAACTTTTTGATAGTGATCAAATCCGTTAAAGTTTGTGTTGGATGCTGATGACCGCCGTCACCGCCGTTGATGATAGGTACTGAAGAGTATTTTGAAGCCAACTTCGGTGCCCCTTCTTTAGGATGTCTCATAACCACGATGTCTGAGTAATAACCCATGACCTTGATTGTGTCCCCAAGGCTCTCGCCCTTTTTGGTGGAGCTTGTATTGGCGTCTGCAAAACCGATGAGGCCACCGCCTAATCTTAGCATTGCAGCGTCGAAGCTGAATTTTGTTCTTGTGCTTGGTTCAAAGAATAATGAAGCAAGAATCTTACCTTTACATGCATCTGAATACTTCGCTGGATTTTCAAACATGTCTAGACCATAGTCTACCACTTCTTCCAACTCAGCCAAAGTAAAATCTTCTGGCTCAATTAAATGTCTTAATTCTCTCATAAATATCCTCCTTTTTGATCTCTCAGTATCAGTTTAAAGGGCCTTTAATTTTGAACTTAAAAAATCCTTGCACCGATTAGGAACAAGGATTGTATGACAAAATTAGCAATGATATTGCTTTTGACCTTGTTAACCTCTCGGGCTAAATTAAAGGTGTATCTTCAATTTGTCTCATCATAACACGAAAAAAATAGCGCGTCAAATAAAAAATAGAAAATATACAAAAAAATTTGAACAAGAAAAATCAACTGTTGACAGATGACCAGTCGTATGATAATTTGAAACAAATTGAAAGTCCTTTAAGTGGGTACGAGAGACCTATAAGGAGTTAATAATGAGCACCGCCGTAGGTGTATTTTGTGTAGAGTATAACTCCTTGCTGTAAATGTAGGGAGTTTTTTTTGTAGGCTCTTTTAGAGGACGTATTATAGTGAGTGGTACGAGTGTAGGAGGGTAAAATGAATTATTTGATTAAAGGTGGCAGAGTTATCTGCCCCAAAAGTGGTGTGGACCAAATTGCAGATGTTCTAATTAAAGACGGTTTGATTGCGTCCATCGCAGCAAACATGGGGGTTTCAGAAGACGTCAGTATTATTGAAGCGGATGGCAAACTGGTTATGCCAGGCATTGTAGACATCCATACCCATCTTAGAACACCAGGTTTTGAATTTAAGGAAGACCTCAAGACCGGTACAGAAAGTGCACTGGCAGGTGGGATTACCACGGCGGTCTGTATGCCAAACACCAATCCGGTACTGGACAATCCAGAAATGCTATTGCAACTTAAAGAAAAGATTGAGAAAGAAGCGCTTGTTCATGTAGAAATCATCAGTGCTATTACAAAGGGGCTCAAAGGTGAAACCCTAGCCGATCTGGAAGCCAATGCTGCCGCTGGTGCTGTGGGCTTTTCCGATGACGGTCGTACGACCATGAATGACGACTATATGGTGGAAGCTTTTAAAATAGCCAACAAGTTAGGCGTACCTGTCTTGACCCACTGCGAAGATCATGAAAAAAGCGAACTTTATAAAGACCGCCCGGCACCGCCGGAACTGGAATACGTGATTGTCAAACGAGATATAGAACTTTGTGAATCGGTAGGAGGTAGACTGCATATCTGCCATATCAGCACAAAGGAAGGTGTTGAGTATGTTAGAGTAGCAAAGGCGCGCGGTGTTCGTTTGACATGCGAAGCGGCACCTCATCACTTTTCTATCTCAGAAGAGGAAATTGATTCAAGAGATCCCTATACCAAAGTCAATCCACCGATTAGACCACAGGTGCATCGAGAAGCTTTGATTCAAGCCATTAAAGAAGGTGTGGTTGATGTCATTGCTACTGACCATGCACCACACGATACAGCGAGTAAAGAAAAGACTTATGCGGAAGCAGCTTTTGGTATCACTGGATTTGAAACATCCTTTGCCTTGACCTACACACATTTGGTAAAGGCGGGGCATATTTCTTTAGGGAAAATGGTGGAAATGATGGCAACGCGTCCGGCCGAACTGCTAAAGCTGAAAGCCGGTACACTGGAAATCGGTGCTGTCGCTGATGTGATCATTGCGGATCTTGACGCGACCTACACCATCGATCCATCAACCTTCTATTCGAAAGGTAAAAATACACCATTTGCGGGTAAGAAGGTAAGTGGTAAAGTAACACATACATTTGTAAAAGGCGATTTAAAATATAAGGAGGGTGCATTATGTCAATCAATCAATTAATCGAGGGAATCATTGCAAAGAAAAGTCCAATCGTCGTAGGTCTGGACCCTAGAATGGAGCAGTTGCCGGAGGAAATTATCAAAACTTACGAAGATCAAGGCTGTAGCCCTTACGATATTGTAAAAAATAGCTTGATAGAATTCAATAAGGGTATCATTGACAGTGTGAAGGACTTGGTACCGGCGGTGAAGCCTCAGGTTGCATTTTATGAGCAATACGGCCTAGCGGGTATGGAAGCCTATGCTGAAACTTGTCGTTACGCAAAGGCCTCAGGACTCTATGTGATTGCAGACGTAAAAAGAGGGGACATCGGTTCCACTTCAAAAGCATACTCTTTAGGACATCTAGGAAAAGTACTTTATAAAGAAAGCAAACTAAACGACTTCGAAGCGGACTCGGTAACGGTCAATCCTTACCTTGGTGATGATTGCCTTGGCGAATTCGTGGATGAGATCAAGGCATACGACAAAGGCATGTTCGTCCTTGTAAAAACATCCAACAAAAGTTCGGAACAGCTTCAAAACCTCAGCGTAGAAGGCAAGAAAATTTACGAGATCGTTGGCGAAATGGTCAACGACTGGTGTCAAAAAACCATTGGTTCAAAGAACTACTCGCCAGTAGGTGCTGTAGTGGGTGCAACCTATCCATCGGAAATGGACACACTGAGAAAAGTCATGCCAAATGCCTATTTCCTAGTACCGGGTTACGGTGCGCAAGGTGGTGGCGGCAAGGATGTCGTCAACGCATTCAACGCAGATGGTCTAGGTGCCATTGTCAATTCATCAAGAGGTATCATCTTTGCCTATAAGAATTCAGGATTGCCATATAAAGAAGCTGCGAGACAAGCGACGCTTGAGATGCAAACTGATATTAACACGGCATTGGAAGAAGCGGGTAAAAAATACTGGTAAGGAGTGACCATATAATGAGTTTTGTAGGAAATTTGGAAGTATTGAAGAACGAAGTCATAAACGAAGAAGTATTCGCATTGACCTTGGAAGCTCACGAAGCGGACATCAAGGCAGGACAATTCTATAATTTTAAAACAAGTGATATCGTGTATCCTCTATTACGACGCCCGATCAGCGTGGCGCTTGTGGAAGACGGTAAAATCATATTCTATATTCAAAAAAAAGGCACAGGTACCCAATTGCTCTCTAACCTTAAAGCGGGAGACGAGGTTAATGTGATTGGACCACTAGGCAACGGCTTTGATTTTACAGGCATCAAGAAACCTCTTGTTGTCGGTGGTGGCATCGGTGTTGCACCCATGATGGAAGCGGCTAGACAGTTGAAAGAAAGTGGACACGAGGCAGTCAAAGTATTGCTAGGTTACCGCGAAGAGCCTTATGGCATTGATGTTTTCGAAAAAATCACCAGCGATATTGCAATCGCTTCAGAACGCGCAGAAGGCTATCACAAAGGCTATGTAACCGCCCTTTTAGAAGAGGTATTGGATGCGGCGGTCTATGACGGTGTTTTCGTATGTGGTCCCCATGTGATGTTAAAGGCAGTAGCGGCGATTTGTAAGGCTAAAGGTGTCAAGAGTCACTTGCTCATGGAAGAGAAAATGGCATGTGGCATTGGTGCGTGCCTTGTTTGCACTTGCAAGATCCAAAAAGAAGGGGAAAGTGACTTCAAAAACTTGAGAACCTGCAAAGAGGGTCCGGTATTCCCGGGAGAAGAGGTGTTGTTCGATGAATAAACTAGACTTATCAGTAGATTTAAACGGTTTGCTACTCAAGAATCCCATTACGGTCGCATCAGGGACATTCGGCTTTGGCAGAGAATATGCAGACTACATAGACCTTAACAATATAGGTGGCATCTCGGTAAAGGGCTTAACCCTACTACCGAGAAAAGGGAATCCAGCACCACGTGTCATTGAAACACCAATGGGCATGATCAACAGCGTTGGTCTTCAAAATCCAGGTGTAGACGTTTTCGTAGAAGAAGAGATTCCTTTCTTGAGACAGTTCGACACAAAAATCATCGCCAACATCAACGGCAACACAGTCGAAGACTACTGTGGCATCGCGGAAAGACTTTCAGCTGCCGATGTGGACTCGCTAGAGCTTAACATCTCCTGCCCAAATGTCAAAAATGGTGGTATGGCTTTCGGTACAGACCCTAAAATGGTGGCACATGTCGTTTCGGAAGTTAGAAGAGTGGCTAAGAAACACTTGATTGTCAAACTCAGCCCCAACGTCACCAATATCGGCGAAATTGCAAAAATAGCAGAGGCAAATGGCGCAGATGCCTTGTCGCTCATCAATACATTGACAGGCATGGCTATTGATATCAACACTAGAAAACCCCTAATTGCCAATGTTATCGGAGGTCTTTCAGGTCCGGCTGTAAAACCTGTGGCGATCAAGCTGGTACACGATGTCTATAAAGCCGTTCAAATTCCAATCATCGGCATGGGTGGCATCATGAAGTGGGAAGACGGTATCGAGTTTATGCTTGCGGGCGCAGATGCGATTTCTATCGGTACAGCCAACTTTGTTAACCCAAAAGTCACCGAGGAAGTACTGGAAGGGATGACTGGATATTTTAATAAAAATGGTATTTGTTCACCACAAGAAATCAAGGGTGGCGTGACTTATCAAAAATAAATAACAAGCAAAGTATTTTTAAGAAGATGTTAAATAGATGTTTAGCATCTTCTTTTTTGGTGTAAAAAAGAGAATGTCCCCATGAACCAAGCTTGTTAATTTAGTGTCCATATATGGTGTAAGACGAGTCATTTTACACTATATATAGGAAGAAAAAAGGTGCGGTAATTTCTGAAAATTACAACTTTGAAGAAAACGAAAAAAAGTGCTGAAAAGTTGTTGACGCGGCATCTCTGCCGTGATACTATAAATGAGTCGCCGGGTTACGGAGACAAACAAAAAAACTGCTGAGAGGCAGTGATAGCAAGGCTGGACATTGAAAATTGAATAGTGTAAGAAATTAAAACAACCATTTTAACGTTGAAATAATTTGAAGTGAACAAGAAATTGTTCTCA
>JAFGTX010000040.1 GCA_016938815.1 Clostridia bacterium
GAGCTTAGGCTCTTCTTTTTTGTCCTTCATATTGACAAAGAAAAGCAAAAATTATACGATGTCTAATATTAGACGACGTATAATTTTGGAGGTTGAAAATGGCAGACAGACGCATGAAGAAGGCGGAGAAAACAAGAAGAACGATCGTGGAAACCGGGATGGCACTTTTTAAGGAACAGGGTGTTGAAAATACTTCTATGGAATCCATCGCAGCGGCATGTGATATTGCAAAGGGTACGCTTTACAATCATTTTCATTGCAAAGAGGCGATTATTGCATCCTATATGCGTCAAAAATTCAGCGGCGGTTATTTTGAGGAGACTTTCAGGGAGGCTGAGACGATGCGAGATCGCCTTAGAGTGGTTTTAAAAAGCCTTGGTGTCAGCATCAACGAGAACCAAGAAATATTTGAAAGATATCTGGTCTATCAAATGCAGCATCTTGTAAGCTTTGAGGAAAAACCTACTTTAGAAAGCGGCTTTAAGAAAATCGGCGATTATATTATCGAAAAAGGCCTTGAGAGTGGCGAAATCCAATCAGCACTGCCTAAATTAGTACTCAGAGAGTTTTTTGAATTCATTTTCATTGAGATGGTCAAACAGATTTATAAAATGGGTGTCGTAGAGGATGCTTTAGTTGAAGCCCACATCGATTTGTTTATGAGTGGTGTGACAAAAGCCTAAGTAGGGGAAAGGATGAGAAGTATGCAGAGCGTAAAAAGTAAAATAATCATTTGGGTGGTTAAACATCGGCATTGGTTTAGGGGACAACTTCGGGAACCTGTGATTGACGCCTCCTTTGACGTGACAGCATTTCGAAAAAGAACCTCTGAAACGAGTTTGAAAATGGAGAAAATCCCTGATGATATCAAGGTAGAAAAAGTGGCCATCGGGGATATTTATGGCGAATGGCTTATGCCTGTGGGCTGTGAGCCTCAGAAGGTCGTCATGTATATACATGGTGGTGGCTTCATCGGTGGCGACTGCGATTCCCATAGAATGCATATGGTCAAGTTTGCCAAGGCGACTCGAACCAAGATTTTGCAGTTTAATTACAGACTTGCGCCGGAATTTCCCTTTCCAGCAGCGGTGGAGGATTGTCTCACCGTCTACAGTTGGCTCTTGAAGCAGGGTTATGATCCGGCTCATATCGTTATAGGCGGGGAATCGGCCGGTGGGACACTGACACTTTCTACCCTACTCATGATTAAGGCGAAAAGCTTACCTTATCCAGCCAGAGCCTTCAGTATTTCTCCGGTGACGGATTTGTCCTGTCAGGCGGATGCCTTTGAACGCAACTGGAAAAAGGACATTGCACCCTATGATTCTTGGCGGGTGTGGACACAAATGTATATCGGGGACACGGATGTATCCAATCCTATTTTGAGTCCCCAATTTGGCGACCTTTCAGGATTACCACCCCTCTTGATTGTCGTCGGTTCAAACGAAATCCATTATGACGACTGCGTTGCGTTTTCTAAAAAAGGCCTTTCGCAAAATGTGGACGTTCGTTTGAGCGTTTGGGAACATATGGTCCATGCGTTTCCGATTATGGCGCCTTTGTTCAAAGAGGCGACAGAAGCTTTTGACGCCATTCGAGATTTTATTTTAGGGGCATGAAAGAAAGATATTTGATTCGCCTTGTATTAGTTTTGAAACAGAAGCCGTTCTAAGGTATAATCTAAGAGAATTAAAAAATGCGGGGGCGTATCATGATTATCGGTATAGGAACAGATATTGTGGAAGTAGCGCGAATTGAAAAAGCCATTAAACGCAGTGAGCGTTTTATACAGAAGCTATTCACCTCTTCGGAGATCGAATATTTCGAATCTAGAAGTATGCTGGCTACAACGGTTGCCGGTAATTTTGCCGCCAAAGAGGCGGTCTCGAAAGTTTTTGGTACCGGTCTAAGAGGATTTGAATGGACGGATATAGAAGTACTTAGGGATGCACTGGGGAAACCCTGTGTGACTTTATATGGCGGTGCGAAGCAAATCGCCGAAAAATTGGGTATTACGGAGATCATGGTGAGTATCTCACATTGTGATACCTACGCAGTAGCGTATTGTGTTGGGACACATCAACAACGAGAAGGAGATGAAGGAAATGAAATTAGCCATTAATGCAGAAATGAAACAGCTAGACGCAATGGCCATGGAAGATTATGAATTAAACTCGGCGGTATTGATGGAGAATGCAGGCGTCATTGTTGCTACTGAAATCTTGACAAGAGAAAATGCTCAACATGTAACAGTTATTGCGGGTACGGGTAATAACGGCGGTGATGGCTTCGTCATTGCCCGACATTTACATAATAGAGGCGTTGCCGTTAAAATTTTTGTCATTGGAAACATGAAGGATATTGCAGGCGACGCAATGATCAATCTCAACATTTTGAGAAAGATGGAATTGCCGATTGAAAATATCAAAGAACTGAACAACGTGGTCAGATTGGAAAAAGCCATCAAGGCCAGTGACTTGATTGTAGACGCTGTTTTTGGAACAGGTTTTGATCGACCACTTGAAATCTTGCATCGCAACGTTTTTGATATTATAAACGACAACAGTCGATTTACCCTATCTGTAGACATCCCTTCAGGCGTCAATGGAGATGATGGTCGCGCTGATGAACACGCCATCAAGGCCCACCAGACCATCACTTTCACTATTCCTAAATGTGGAAACATCTTATACCCAGGCTGTGAAAACAACGGGGAGTTGCTGGTCAGAAGCATCGGCATACCAGTTAACCTTATAGAACATATGAAAATCAAGCGCAATCTCATCACAGAGTCGTCTGTCTTGGCGGTCTTCCCTTGGAGAAAAGCCTTCTCCCACAAAGGGGATTACGGCAAGGTCAATTTGATTGTCGGTTCCATCGGCATGACAGGTGCCGCGATTTTGGCCTGTAAAAGTGCCCTTCGCAGCGGTATTGGACTTTTGAAATTGTATATACCTGAAAGTTTGGCGATGCAAATCACCCACAGTGTGCCTGAGGCGATTACCATTCCACTCCAAGAAGTACGCAAAGGGGTTATCGGCATCACCCACTTTGAACGCATCATAGAAGAATCCCAAGCGGCAGACGTTGTAGCAATCGGTCCGGGTTGTGGTAATACGGCGGAGACTAGCGAGCTTGTCAGACGGATTGTACAGGAACTCGATAAACCGGTGGTCATCGATGCCGATGGAATCAATGCGATTGCTCGCAATACCGACATCCTACTTGAAAAGAAATCAACGATTGTCATGACGCCGCATCCTGGGGAAATGTCCAGATTGATTGGCAAGACGACAGAAGAGATTATAGATCATCCGGTGGAAATCGCACGAGAATACGCGATGAAATGGGATGTCGTAATGGTTTTAAAAGGTGCTAGAACGGTTGTAGCGGCACCAAACGGTGATATATATGTCAATACGACAGGTAACTCAGGTATGGCAACAGCAGGCTCGGGGGATGTGCTTACCGGCATCATCGCGGGACTTATTGGCCAAGGTCTGTCGCCGCTGGATGCTTCCAGACTGGGTGTGTACGTTCACGGCCGATCCGGCGACACTTCGGCAGAGCAAAAGGGTGAATATGGACTTCTCGCAGGTGATATTGTGGAAGGTCTTATTTATACAATGAAAGAAATGGCATTAACACACAAAAGGTAGAGGTGAATACGATGAAGTTAACAAGACCAGTGTGGGCAGAAATCAATTTAGATCACATTGCACACAACATTCGTGAAGTAAGACGTGTTACAAAAAAAGACGCACTTGTTACCGCAGTTATTAAAGCAGATGCCTATGGACATGGCGCAGTAGCGCTAGGTCAGACACTACTGGATAATGGCGCGGACAGATTTGCCGTTGCGACTTTATCAGAAGCGGTTCAATTGCGCAGAAATTATGGTGAAACGCCAATCTTGATTTTAGGTTACACACCAAGTGAAGCGGCAGATGTCGTCATCGACAATGACATCATTCAAACGATTTACAGCTTGGACCAAGGAAAAGCCTTTGATGCCATGGCGGCATCTAGGGGTAAAAAAGTTAAAGTGCATATCAAACTGGACACAGGCATGCACAGAATAGGTTTTCAGTGTACAGAAGAGACAGTGCAAGCGATTCTTGCCATTTCAAAGCTTGGCAATGTTGAAATCGAAGGTATTTTTACCCACTTTGCAGTAGCCGATGAAGTAGATAAAGCCTATACCATGACTCAAGTCAAGAAATACAATTGGGTCGTCGATAGATTGGAAGAGGCAGGTCTTCATATTCCGATCAAACACGTGTCCAACAGTGCGGCGATTATTGACTTGCCGGAACTGAACTACAACATGGTAAGAGCAGGCATCGTGCTTTATGGACTCTATCCATCGGATGACGTTAAAAAACAGAACATGGAACTTCGTGAAGCCATGAGCCTGAAAGCGCAACTTTCCCATGTCAAAGAGCTGGATGCTGATACAGGGATCAGCTATGGCTTGAAATATAAAACGCCGTCTAAAACGAAAATTGGAACGATTCCGATTGGTTATGCAGACGGATTTACACGTATGTATTCTTTTAAAGCTCACGGCTTGATCAACGGGGTTAACAAGCCGATTGTGGGTAGAATATGTATGGACCAATGCATGATCGAATTAAATGGTATCGATGCAAAACCAGGGGATGTTGTTACATTGTTTGGTCGTGACGGTGATGCGATGATCTCTATCGAAGAGGTCGCAGGCTATGTGGATACGATCAGTTATGAAGTAGTATGTATGATTGATAAGAGGGTACCAAGGGTATATACTAAAGGCAATGAGATTGTTAAAGTAAGGGACTACGTTCTGGAACTTTAGGAATTGTTGGGGGTGTTACCATGCGTCGAAAGTTCCCGACCTACGAGGATGAGCTTGAGCAGGAATGCAAAAAAGTGATTAAAAATGCCAAGTGTATCCATGAGAAACGCTGTTGTGTTTTCGAGCATATGAAACAATTGGGTCTTTCTAAAGAAGACATCAACGAACTTTTGAAAAAGGGCTATGAGCATATGGCAGGCATCAACCAGACGATTGCTGAAAATGGTCTGATTGATGACGTGAGTGCTCTAAACGAGTACGAAAAAGAACTAAATAAAGCGAGGAATTCAAGTGAACATTAAAAGGGGAGAAGTTTACTTTGCAGATCTTCGTCCGGTAATTGGGTCTGAGCAGGGCGGTCAACGCCCTGTCCTGATTATCCAGAACGATGTGGGGAATCGTTATAGCCCAACGGTGATTGCGGCAGCCATTACGGCGAAGATTTCAAAAGCAAAGTTACCAACACACGTAGAGGTAAATAAAGATGATTTGGGGCTGGTACGGGACTCCGTAATACTGCTTGAGCAGGTGCGTACCATTGACAAGAAAAGATTAAGACAACGCCTTGGTAAATTAGACGATGAAACCATGGAAAAAGTAAACGTTGCCTTACTTATAAGTCTTGGCCTAGGGGAAGAGGCTGAGGAATAAGGTGTTTGCTAGATACATAATTTAAGTAGTCGGGGAGAACATAGGTGAATGCGGTGTCGTTGTACACCGCATTTGCTTTTTCATCATTTTATAGTAAAATAAATAGGAATATTATGAGAGATAGGTGATAATATGAAACATAATTTTCTTGGAAAAATGAAATATTTTGGTGTGGGTTTCTTTGCAGCGATTCTATGCCTGGGTACAGTCAGTATGGCTTCGGCACCGGGTACCGATGGCGATCCCCTGGTGACCCTTGGCTATGTAGAAAAGCGCTTCGAAGAATTCAACGCCTATATCACGTTGAAAATAGAGGAGGCGGTTTCGGATCAATCGACAACGGCTGGGACGTCAGACACATCGTCAAAATTCGTCGTCGTACATGCCCAAGCTGGTGACAGGATCTATTTGGAGGACAGCACGGAATTTATCCTGCGTTCTGGAGATGGTATTGCCATTGTTAGTGATCAAGGTGGATTATCGGATTTAACCAGTGGTGTAGATATTGGCGGGAATGAATCCATTCCTAAAAATCATCATTTGCTCATCCCAAGGGATGATGGACGAGGCGTTTTATTCTCAACAGAAGCCTATACGATGATTAAAGGTGGCTACCGAGTAGAATCGGCACAGTAGTAATGAGAGGAATCTATGGAACTAAACGAAGTAAAAATTCTAGGCGTAAAAATTCACAAAGTAACAATGAACGAAGCATTCAATGTTTTCTTGAACTTGATCAACATGAATACATGCCAGACGATTTTCACACCCAATACAGAAATCGTGATGGCAGCGCAAGAGGATAAAGAATTGAAAACCATACTCGCAAAAGGAGATCTAGTCATTCCAGATGGGATTGGACTGATCTATGCTTCTTCCCTTCATCATTTGGGTCTAGAGGAGCGGGTACCGGGTGTGGAGTTTATGGATAAAATCCTTAAATTCTGTAACACGACGAAAAAATCCATCTATATTTTAGGTGGTAAACCAGGTGTGGCAGAACGAGCGGCGGAGAACATCTTGGAAGAATATCCGAATATCCGTATCAAAGGGACACAGGATGGTTATTTCTCGGAAGAGGATGACTTGAAGATTATCGATGGCATCAATGATGCACGTCCAGATATTCTCTTTGTAGCGCTGGGCGCACCAAAACAGGAGAAATGGATTTCAAAGCACAAGAAGATTTTGAACGTTAAGGTGGCGATGGGTGTCGGCGGCAGCGTCGATATATGGGCAGGTACGGCTAAAAGAGCACCTAAATTTTTTATCGCTTTGAACTTAGAGTGGTTCTATCGACTTCTTACCAACCCGAGTCGAATTTTCAGGATGTTTGCCATTCCAAAATTTATGATAAAAGTATTAATCGACAAAGAATTTAGTAAATAAATCCGTTTACAAAACATTAATTATTATATATACTTTACTAGGTTATAATTGACGTCTTGATAATAAGACGTTATTCCTATGTAGTCACTGTGTGAGAGGAGAAATATAGATGAATTCTAATCTTATTGAATTAAACAAGACTGCAAATGTCATCAGACAAGATATTGTTAAAATGATACATGCAGCAAATTCAGGACATCCAGGTGGATCGTTGTCAGCAGCTGACATTATGACAGCTTTATATTTTGAGGTAATGGATATTGATCCAGCAAATCCAAAGAAAGAAAGTCGCGATAAATTCGTTCTTTCAAAGGGACATGCAGCGCCAGTTGTATATGCAACACTTGCCAGAAGAGGATTTTTCCCTGTGGAAGAGTTGATGAATCTTAGACAAACAGGTGCAATGCTTCAAGGTCACCCTGACATGAAAGCAATCCCAGGTATTGAAATGTCTACAGGCTCATTAGGACAAGGTTTGTCAGCAGCAGTAGGTATGGCGATCGCTGGTCAATTAAACAAAGATGGCAAATACGTATACGCGTTGCTTGGCGATGGTGAATTGAACGAAGGTATCATTTGGGAAGCGACTATGGCTGCCGCACATTACAAATTAGGCAACTTGATTGCTTTTGTTGACTACAACGGATTACAAATTGACGGTAAAAATGATGATGTAATGGGCATTAAGCCTTTAGATAAAAAGTTTGAAGCTTTCGGTTGGGACGTTCAAATCGTGGACGGTCACTCAATCGAAGCAATCGTAGCAGCTGTAGAAAAAGCGAAAACAGTTGCAGGTCAGCCATCTATGATTATTGCCAACACTGTAAAAGGTAAAGGCGTTTCATTCATGGAAGACCAAGCAGGATGGCATGGTAAGGCTCCGTCGAACGAAGAATTGGAAAAAGCAATTGCTGATTTAGGAGGTGCTTTATAATGACACAGAAAATAGCAACTAGAGACGCTTATGGTAAAACACTAGTCACTCTTGGAGAAAAGAATGAGAACATCGTTGTTTTAGATGCAGACCTTTCTAAATCAACGAAAACAAATGACTTTAAAGTCGTATACCCAGATAGATTCTTCAACATGGGTATCGCTGAGCAAAACCTTATGGGTGTAGCGGCTGGTCTTGCAGCAGCAGGGAAAGTGCCTTTCGCAAGTACATTTGCTGTATTTGCAGCAGGTAGAGCTTTTGAAATCATCAGAAACTCGATTTGCTACCCTAAATTAAATGTAAAAGTATGTGCGACACATGCAGGTATCACTGTAGGTGAAGACGGCGCGTCACACCAAGCGATTGAAGACTTGGCGATTATGCGTTCA
>JAFGTX010000250.1 GCA_016938815.1 Clostridia bacterium
AAGTCGATATCGCTAGGTGGCTCAAAATCCGCTTTGCTCAGACTAGGATGTGCTTCAAATTCGATGACTTCACTGCTCATAATCAACTTGTCGTCAGAATAGATTTCATACTTCAGTGGGATGTAAAATTCATCAGAATACCACATTTTGATCTTCGTGTTATCTGACATCGCACCGTCTGTCGACTCGATATAGATAACGTCTTTGCCGTTATAAACCTCTTTGCGTGCGATAAAGTGATCGCCAAAGGTATCGTCGATATCTTCGAATTCAACGACGTCCATTTCATTTTCGTCGGTTTGGAACATGTCGTTCATGCTGCCCTCTACATCTTCGAATTTCATACCGAAGGTTTGACCTTTTGTATACTGGTAAGTGGTTTTTTCATCCGGATTATAAATGGTTACAAAAGTGCCGGGCATCATTTCATTATCCATTTCCATCATGGAATAGTCGCCCATAACGGTCATTTTGATGGTGCTGGATAAATTCATTTCAGAACCTTCCATATCGGATAGGTACTGAGTTTTTTGAGTCATGATGTATTCGTCCGGCATTTCTCCATTAATACTGTCAAGCAAGGCTTGATCCGTCAAAGCGACCTCTGTAGTTTGTGGAGCGGTTTCTGCCGGTTCAGAAACGGGTGCGGACTGAGTCGAATTTGAGTCTGAATTGGCAGGTGTTGAACTTTCTACATCACTACCACCACAACCAGAGAAAATCAAAGTCAGTGTCAGTAGAGAAAGGATTAACAACTTGCGCTTCATTATTATTACCTCCGTTCATTTTTTTATAAACAGTCGTGTAGCTGTACACTGTTTACCCCAAAAAACATAGATTATGCAATTCATTGTTTTTTTATGTAGAATGGGGTATCTTTATATAAACAGGGTTAAAAAGGAGGTGTCATATATGGATCAAACATCAAAGAACACACTGAATTTTTGTATTGAATTCATCAAAAATAATTTTACAGAGCGCAGTCAGATTTCTATGTGCCTAGTTTGGTTGAAACAGGCGATCGAACTTTTGGAAAAAGAAACGGATTTATCCAGTGGTATGTTCATCGTCAATGAACTGGGTGCCATTGAAGCCTATTTGATCGGAAAAGATACATCGTCTACCTCAGCGGATGTTATTTCTAAAATCCAAATGATTGAAACTTTGCTGAAGGATTTATAGCAAATAGTGAAAGGGGGAAATCCTATGCAGAATAAATTTATAATCGAAGATGGGTTTTGGCAACTGTTTCCTGATGCCAAAATCGGTATCGTCACCGCTTATAATATTGATAACACGGCGAAGGAAACCATGAACTATCAAGGTATTTTAAATCAAGGCATGAGTGAGGCGAAAATGCACCTTCTAGAGGAAAATTTTACGGATAATCCGGTGGTTTTTCTTTGGAGAGAGGCCTATCAGCAATTTAAAACAAAAAAAGGGGCTAGATCATCCATCGAAGCGATGTTAAAGCGGGTGAGCAGTGGCAAGGGCATTGGTCCGATCAATCCGCTGGTGGATATTTATAACACCATTTCCTTGAAATACGGTATGCCATGTGGCGGCGAGAATATTGATGCCTTTAAGGGTGCGGTCAAATTGACACTGGCGGATGGCGATGAAGAATTCATTACCCTAGGTAGTGATAAAAGCGAGCCGCCTCATCCCGGAGAAGTCATCTACAAGGACGACACGGGTGCCATCTGCCGCTGTTGGAACTGGAGAGAATCGGTGCGAACCATGTTGACGGAAGAAACCACAAATGCCTTTCTCTGTGTGGAACTGATTCAGCCGGAACGTTACTATGAGTTCAGGCAGGGCCTTTATGAAATGAAAAAGATGATAGAAGCATATCTGGGTGGTGATGTGACGATTACCGTACTGGACAGTGTCCATCGAGAGTTGGCTTTCTAAAAGGTTCAATATGGATTGATATAAAAAAAGCGTTCAGCAAGGTTCTTCTCCATGCTGGACGCTTTGATTTTGCCGTTTTTACATAGCTTGTAGCATATCTTTCAAGATGGCTACGGAATTTTTAATAGCAAGTTCTGAGAATTTTTCATAATCCATGTGTGTGCCGTTGATCGCGTTGTCTGAGATAGAACGAATCACGATGAAAGGTACGTTGTTCAGGTAACAAACCTGTCCAATACTTGCGCCTTCCATTTCACAGCACAAGCCGCCAAATGTTTCATGAAGGGATTCTAGTTTTTCAGCATTTGCAATAAATTGGTCTCCAGAGACGATACGGCCGCTGAAGCAGTTGGCATCGTTGACCTTGTCACAAGCTTTTTTTGCAATGTCGATCAGGTGATCGTCACATTTGAAGTCGAACGTCTCCATTCTAGGAATTTGACCGATTGGGTAACCGAATTGAGTGGTATCCATGTCGTGCTGAACCAAATTCTCAGCGACAACGATATCGCCAGGGAAGATGTCCTTGTGAAGGCCGCCGGCAATGCCCACGTTAATGACACAGTCCACGTGGAATTCGTTTACTAGAATTTGCGTACATACTGCAGCATTGACTTTACCGATGCCACTAGTCACGATAACGATGTCCTTATTGAGTAAACTACCGCTGTAAAAATCCATTTGTGCTTTATGCAATTCCTGTTCTACAGACATTTCCGATTTTAATTGTGCAACCTCTTCTGACATTGCACCGATAATACCTATTTTCATGTGTAATCTCCTTTTTACTTATATTTATAATTCAACCATCAATGGCTCTGTAGGATTAGAGACCATTTTATGAATTTTTCGCTTGATGCCTATCATTAGTATAATACAAATCAACATCGATAGGGGAATTAAATAGATGGTGGTTGCTGGTCCTACGGTGTCGTTTAAAATCCCCATGGCATAACCGACGACCATGGATACTGCTGATGCGGACATAGAGACCATAGCAGTTGCGAAAGTAGCGTTATTGACAAATATACGTTGTACCACGATCAAAAATGTCGGGTAGGTGATGGCGAAAAAGATACCGGATAGGGAGATGATATACAGGTTGTTGCCTCCCGTAACCAGACCGAATGTATATAGCGACAATGCTAATGACATGGAAATGATGATGGCTTTCAGGTAACCTATTTTTTCTACGACAAAGCCACCAAGGAGTCTACCTATGGAGAATACGCCAAAAAAGAGGGCGATATAGGTTGCACCGGTATTGGTGTTCATACCTTTGACTTCCTTCAAATAGTTCAGCATCCAATTTGCAGTTTGTACTTCACTGGCAGCATAGAAGCCAAGTGCCATACAGCAAATCACCAAAAGGCCTCTGTGTCGAATAGGTTTCTTTTGTGCTTCCTTCTCTTCGTGACTTTCTTCCGGTTGTGTGACGAATAGGTAGAGAAACATGGCCAACATGTACAAGAAAAAGTAGCCGACGAAAACCATGCGCCAACTGATACCGGTGTAAATCAGATAGCCCGTAACCTTCTGCGTTAAGGTAGAACCGACACCGTAGAAGAAATGAAGCCAGTTCATCAGTAGTCCAATGTAGGTCACCTTTAGTAGTGGGATGATGGTATTCATGCCGATGACTTGTATCCCAATACCGATGGTACTGATGATGTAGCCAAGGATAATATGCAAAAATGTCGTGGAAAAAGAGGTAATCAGAAAACCGGTTCCTGCGATGAAAAGGCCAAGAACGATGGTCTTTTTCTGACCGATGTGGGCACACAGAAGACTACCTAAATAAGTCATGATGACATAAGTCAAGGAGTAGGTCATTAAAAAAGTGCCTATAATGGTGTCTGAAACGCCAAAGACTTCTTTAAATGTAGGAATCAGAATTCCTTTGGTACTATCTGCAATCGCCATGATCAACATGGCGAAAAAAGTGGTCATGATAAGATATAATCTTTTATTTTTAGTCATTGTATTGCTCCCTTTCAATGAATGATGCACGACTATCATCATACCGTTTTTTGCTAGAGGATTCAATATGTAAGAAGAAAAACATTGAGATATAATTAACGATTGTTGAATAATGTTCACCCTATGTTAAAATTTACTTAATGGTGGAAAATGCCAAATTATATGAGGAGTTGATACAATGCATCCAATGTTTGAGAAATTAGTGAATGAGTCATTTATTAACGGAGATCAGATTCAGTTGATTGAAGAGGCGATCAATGAAAAACGTTCTATTATTGTGTCCGGTCACAAGGGCTGGGGAATCTTGCCACTACTTGCTACCATCAGTACTTATGCGAAAGCGGACTATAGTATTGAGCAGGTCAAGACGATTGATGATTTAAATGCGGCTGCTGACTTTCATGTGATGACCAACCCAAAGGATTCGAGTTTTGAGGATGTGATTATCTCCGCTATAAAAAATGAAAAGGTGAATTTACTAACCATTAAAGACCCGGATCACCCTTATTCTCTGTTTAAAATCATGAAGGATATTCATGAAGAAATTGGAGGGCTGGATAAGAAATTTTTAGTGATTGAATGTGCTAAAAAGGATGATCTCAAGCATGTCGCTAAAATTACAAAAGTTGAGATGGATGAGACTGGTAAGTTGAAGAAGGATGTTATAAAATAAAGGTAACTTTATTATGGGGGGATAACATGACTAGAATTCAACAATCCAAACTTTTTATAACTGTGGTCGTCGTTGCAAGTGTCGTCTTCGTTGGTGTGAGTTTCTACTATTTGGGGTTGGTTAAGAGCTTGCTTGGCATATTGCTGATCCAAGCCTTTATCATTTTCAACAATAGAAAACAGAAAAAGAATATGCAGACCTTTATGGTTGCCCGTAAACTTTATGACAAGGGGCGTTACGAAGAAGCGATTACGATGTTTCTAAAGTATTTAAAGGAAGTCAAGGAAGAGCCGGATAAGGAAAAAACGACTTTGTTGAATTTTGGTATGTATACTCAGAGCAGTGTGGCGATGTCTTATAATAATATCGGAGCCAGTTGTATTGAAATGGGTTATTTTCAAAAGGCGGTAGAGAGTCTTGAACGTGCGATTGAAGTAGACTCGGATTACGCCATTCCCTATTACAATTTGGCGATTATTGCGATGATACGCGGTGAAGATGAACTGGTGAATCGATATATGAGCAAGCTGGATGCACTGGGTTATGCTGCGACCATCGACCAAATTACTCAGAAGATTGAACTGTTGCCGGAAGAGGTAATAGAATAAAAAATAACGGTACTCAAGTCAGAAATGTGTTTTTGGCTTGGGTCTTTTTTATGCATTGGCAATCGATTATAAAGAGGATGCAAATTGTTTGATTTTTCAAAGTAATAATTGTACTATTAGATAGTATGTATTTGGAATAAAGGATAGTTTGAGGTGAGTAGTTATTAACAGATTATTTAGACGGATGTATTATTTTGCGATTATGTTCGCTGTTTTAGTAGGAATATCATTTTTCTTGCAGTACCGGTATTATGAAAAGGCCAACAGCGCGGCAATGGAGCAGCATATTGTACAAAGACAGAACTATATCGTCAGAGAATTGGAAGGCGGCCTCATGATGAATGTGGCGGTTATAGAATCGATGGAGGTCTTGATTCATTCTGTGGAAGACCCAGCGGATATAGAAGCTTATCTGCATGAATTGCTGGCTAAGACACCGGCCTTTAAATCATTATATTTTGGAACGCCTGAAAATCATATGATTAATGGCAGTGGCTGGACACCGTCGGATGATTTTGACCTGAGGATAAGACCTTGGTATCAGTTGGCCATTGAATCGGATCAGGTCATTACGACCAAGCCCTATTTGAATGCATCAAAAGATGTTTGGACGGTTACGGTTGCAAAAGCGGTCTATGATTCGGATGGTCAACTCCTAGGGGTCGTTGCAGGAGATCACTCTTTGAAGGAAATTATAGGTATGCTTAAGAAGCATTATGCTTCTGAACATGGCTTTACTTTTTTGCTCGATCGCGATCATAATGTGATTATGCATTCCATGATGGCAAATTTTGAAAATACGTTGTCGGATGAAAATGTTTTTTTTGAAGAACTGGAATTACCGCTTCTCACTCAGAGTGACGGCATAAAACGTATGATTGTGACGGATAGAGATGGCTATGTCGTTTGGAATACCGTTGAAGGCACTGGGTGGGTCATTGGCAGCTTTACACCTAAAGAGGATTTTTCTAGCTATGAAGTTCAGATCAAAACTAGTTTTGGCATGATGCTGCTCATTACCGCCATGCTTTTCGGATTTCTAATTTATACTCAGCGGCAGTATATTCTGTCGCCTATGATTGATTTAAGCCGTGAAATTCAGGACATTTCTTTAGATTGTGACCGAACCCATAGGATTGCCTTAAAAAATGATGATCCCTTTCTATCCATTAGAAAAGAGATCAATGGCATGTTATCGGAAACGGAAGATTTCTTTAATCGTATGCGTGAGCATCGAATGGCTTTAAGCGACAGTGAATCAAGAATGAGAGCCATCGTGGACGTATTACCGGATTTGATTTTTATACACAATCATGAGGGGATTTTTATGGATTGTGTGGTTAATGACGAAAGTAAATTGTATGCAGAAAGATCCGACTTTATCGGTAAATCTGTTTTGGAGGTCATGCCGGGGGAAATCGGTAAGTTAGCAATGACGGCTATCGATGAAACCATTCGAACTGGAGAAATGCAGATGTTTGAGTATTCTTTGGAAGTAGCTGGAACAATTCAGTATTTTGAAGCACGTTTGATGAAATCCAGCGAGAGCGAAGTCCTTTCCATGATAAGGAATATCACAAAAAATAGAGAATATTTGAAGCGCATCGAGTTTTTGAGTTTCCATGACGAATTGACGGACCTATATAACCGAAGATACTATGAAGAAAAATTACAAGTGTTGGATGTGGAGGAAAACTTGCCGCTGACTTTAGCGCTGATTGATGTCAATGGACTTAAGTTGACGAATGATGCTTTTGGTCATATGGCAGGCGATAAGCTACTGAAATCCGTTGCAGCAGTGCTTAAAAAGCATGGCAGGGCAGATGATATCGTTGCCCGTATTGGTGGCGATGAGTTTATTCTGCTATTACCGTCTACAACCTCAGAAAAAGCGGAAATGCTGGTGGATCGGATTCAACATGACGTCTCAAAAGTCCTCATCGAAGAGGTACCAATTTCTATCTCTATTGGTTGGGAAACAAAATATGAAATCACGCAGCCGGTTATGGATATCTTTGTGGCAGCGGAAGATCATATGTACCGTAAAAAAATCCGTGAAAGTCAAAGTATGCGGAATATGACTATTCAAGTGATTCTAAAGACATTGAACACGAAAAACGAGCGTGAAAAAATACATTCGGAAAATGTCAGTAGAATCTGCTGTAAAATTGGTGAAGCGCTTCACATGGGCTATGAAGATCTGAAAGATATTGAAATTTCAGGGTTGATGCATGATATCGGGAAAATTGCCATTAACGAGTCTTTGCTCAATAAACCGGGTCAGCTGACGGAAGCAGAGTATATCGAGGTGAAAAAGCATCCGGAAATCGGTTACCAGATTCTGAAATCCGTAGATGCTTACAGTGGTTTGGCGGAAAATGCTTTAAGCCACCATGAACGATGGGATGGCGGTGGTTATCCGCGAGGATTGAAGGGGGATGAGATTCCTCTATTCTCTCGAATTATTGCTGTAGCTGATGCTTATGAAGCGATGGTTTCAGATCGTTCTTATCGTAAAGGCATGTCTCAGGAGAAAGCGATTGAAGAAATAACAAGATGTTCAGGAACGCAGTTTGATCCAGAAATTGTAGTGGCCTTCTTAAGCATAGCAGATGCATTGTAATAAAAAGGATATAAAAAATCAGTCTACCTTGAGGCAGACTGATTTTTTTATGGTCAAGCATACGCTTGGTGTTCTATTTTGTTGCGATGCAGCATGGCGAAAAGTTTAGGGCAGTTTCTCGATCCATTGGGCGTGAGAAATGGTAGCCTTGCAGCATGTCGATGCCGCTTAGTTTTGCGTAATCGACCATATCTAGGTCTTCGATGCCTTCGCCAACCACCTGTAGATTATGGTGGTGAAAAAGTTGTACGATACTCTGTATAAAATTTGCCACGAGAGGGTTATTAATAGACTTCAACATAATCTGTCGGTCAATTTTCACTTCATTTAGAGGAATGGATAAGAAAGTATTGAAGGAAGCGTAGCCTGAACCAAAGTCATCCAGTGCGATATTGATACCCAACGCTTTCAAAGCATTCAATTGAGATGCCACAAAAGTGGAATGATTGATCATAATGGTCTCTGTAATCTCAAGGGTAATGAGCGATCCCTCCAGTTGATAATATTCCAAGAAATGAGTCATTTTCTTGATGAAATCCGATTGTAAAATTTGAATCACAGATATATTGATGGCAACTTTCGTCTTAGAATGATGACATCGATTGTACTCTTTGATAAATTGACAGGCCTGATCAAGGACAAAATCACCAATTTGTATAATTTCACGCGTGCCTTCGGCGATGGCAATGAATTCGTCCGGGGGAATGATGCCCCATTCTTCAGAGCGCCAACGCACTAAAGATTCAAAACAAATACATTCACCGGTACTGGCATTGACGATGGGTTGAAAGTCAATATAAAATCGGTTGTTTCTCAAGTCTTTCAGTATGTGTGACTCTATAAATAATTTTTTCAAAGCGATTTGCTTATTTTCTTCGCTGTAAAAGGAGATGGTACCTTCTCCCAAATTTTTAGCCTCATTTAAGGTGATATAGGCACTCTTGAAGACGTCTTCGGCAGAACAGTTCGGTAAGGTTGTTGGGTACTGAAGCACACCAGCGGTCATTTTAAGGAAACCGTTCAAATTATAGGATTCTAGTAAGTCGTTCATGGTCGATCGTACCCGTTTGACCACATTGATTGCGCTTTCGTTAGACGTGATCGTAGTGCTGATGATGGCGAAATCATCATTGGAGACCCTAAAAAGCGTGGTATCGTCGTCTAGGGTTGCTTTTAGGGTTTTTGAGGCAATGGTCGACAGGGCGTCGACAAATTGAGGTCCGTAGACGGCAATGTGCTGGTCGTACTTGAGGGCACTGATGACGATGAAGGTAAAATCGATATGATTTTCGACGTGCTCTTTGAGAATTTCAAGGAGTTTTTTACGATTGTAGAGGTTGGAACGCTCATCAATGTAAGCCATCGTGTAGAGATGGCTTTTATATTCTCGATCCAGTGTAATGTCCGTATGAGAGCCGATCATGCTGATCATTTTTCCATGATCGTCAAATTGCGCAATGCCATGAGCGGCAATCCAGTGAATTTTTTCATTTTTATCAAAAACCCGATATTCGGATTTGAAACTTTCTTGTCTACTCTTGTTGTGAGAACTAATATTTTGGTTGAAGTAGGCTTGATCCTCGGGATGGATAATGGCAATCCAATCGTCAAGGTTTAAGTATTTTTCAGGAATATCAAAATTGTTATAGAAGTTGCTGTTATAGAAAACCATCTCACCTGAATCGTTCATCTCCCAAATGCCTGTATTAGAGTTATCAAACAATTCTGCTAGGCGATCAAATTTAGCGTGATATCTTTTATCATTTTGTGTCAAATCCATTGCGCCTCCTACTGAATAGTTGCTTGTTTTATAATTATCATAACATGTTAATATTTATGTGTCTTCGAATTTTTAGAAAAATCAGATTTTCTTTTCCTGTTCAAAGAGGCAGGATTATTGTACAATTTCAATAATATGATGATTTCATGAAGGGGTCTTAGGAGGAAATGATATGCCTTTTTTAGATATGATAATACAAACCGATGTGGAGGGCTTGATTGAAGATGTGACCTATTTAGGTGACCGGATAGAGTGGTTTGATAGCATTGAATGGGCACCCTATATTCAGCTGTCCCTTCCCGGTGTGGACTTGAGCGCATCGAAGGATGGGATTGTCGAGTGTGCAGGGGTCTTGTTCAAATATCAGGTCATTATGAAGTCTGATGGAAAGAGGCATTTATTTTTCAGTCAAGATGGCGTGATGATGACCCTATTCCGAGAGACTCTGGAGAAGGTGACTGAGGGTGTTCAAATCTATGATAAAAACGGGTATTTTGTCTACAGCAATCAAGCCAGCGAAAGGTTAGGCGATTATAAAAAAGAGGATTTTGTAGGTAGGCATCTTCTAGATATTTATGATCTATCCGAGGAAATCAGCACCACTTTATCTGTTTTAAGAACGAACAAACCGGTCTTAAACCGGTGTGATATATTCAAAAAAAGAAGCGGCAAGGAGCTGGTGACAATCAATTCCGGTTATCCGCTGGAAATAGACGGTCAGTTGCTGGGTGCAGTGAGCTTCGAAGGTGATCTGACGCTGATCAATAACATGAAGAACAAATCTTTTAGCCTAGAGGCCTTCATATTGAACGAACAACCTGTAATTGAGCGCAAGGGCTTTTGCTTTGAAGATATTGTCCATACGTCATCCAGTATGAAAGAGTTGGTTAGGTTCGCCAAGAAGATTGCACTGACAGATACCAATATCTTGATTACAGGAGAGACCGGTACGGGCAAAGAACTTTTTGCGCAGAGTATTCACAATTATAGCCCAAGACGTGATCAGCCCTTTATAGACATTAATTGTGGTGCGATTCCAAGCAACTTAGTTGAAAGTGTATTTTTTGGCACAGAGAAAGGGGCTTTTACGGGTAGCGTGGCCAAGAAGGGGCTATTAGAGCTTGCGGATGGCGGCACGCTATTTCTTGATGAGGTCAATTCTATGGGTCTTGAGATGCAGGCCAAACTACTGCGTGCTTTGCAGGAAAATCGTTTCCAGCGTATTGGAGGCCAGAAGTATATAGAGTGCAACATAAGAATTATAACGGCCTCTAATGAAGATTTGAGAGTGCTATCGAGTGAGAATAAATTCAGAAAGGACTTATACTACAGATTATCCACCCTGTCTTTAAATGTGCCACCACTTAGGGAACGAAAGTCGGATATCCAGTTGTTGTTAAATTATTTCATCAAGGATTTATCTGAGAAGTATGGTAAGCGCAAATTAGAATATACGCGCCACTTTAGAAAACTGTTAGAAGTTCACGAGTGGCCGGGAAATGTACGTGAGTTGCAGCATGCTGTGGAATTTGCCATTCATCATTTGGCGGATGGTGCATACCTTTTAAGTGAAAAGGATTTGCCGGATTACCTTCATGAAGGGACATATGTGGAATTCAAGGAAGATACGGAAACGATGTCGCTTGTCGTAAATGAAGGGGAGACTTTGGTTGAAATGCTTCAGTCTGTTGAAAAGAATATCATCAATCAAGCCTTGGCAGACTACCATGGCAATATTACCAAAGCAGCGCAGAGCTTGGGATTAAGCCGTCAAAGTTTGCAGCATAGGATGAAAAAGTTTTAAAGGTGGCACTGCAAGAAAAATTTGCGGCAACAGAAAGAAAAGCAAAATTAACTTGCTGTTTTTTACACAAATTCCCAAAATAATTATAATATCAGGGTCAAGGCGCAAAGAAAATTTGCGCCTTCGATATTTTTAAGATGTGTTGTAGGATGGTCACTGGAAAAATACAAACCACTTCCATTTTTTTTTGACGGGCTAAGGGTTGAAAATTCTGAGTTGAGAAAAGCCTAAGATTAAAAAAAAGTGTATTTTCTGAAAATTGGCTTCGATTTTGCAATATTTATCATTACATATGCATATGCAGGCAAAGGTAAATATTGTTTAGGAGGGGGAAGTATGTCAGCAGAATCTGTTTTAAGTAAAGAAAAAGAGAAAAAGCACAGCATCAGAAAAGGTGTTTTCATACCATCATTTCTGGTCGTAGGGGGATCTGCCGTTTTAGGTATCGTTAACAACGAGTTGTTATCAAAGGTTGCGATGAATAACTTTCTATTTTCGCTGAGAACTTTTGGATGGCTCTATCAAATCATTTCCATTATCGCACTGATTTTTGTATGTTATATGACTTTTTCAAAACTGGGTAATATACGATTTGGCGGTAAAGATGCCAAACCTCAATATCCATTTATGGCGTGGTTTGCCATGGCACTTACGGGAGGTATTGCAACCGGCGTTGTCACTTATGTTGCCAACGAACCAATCATCTATTTCGGCAATATATATGGTGAATTGACTCAGCTCGGCATCAAACCGGGTACTATGGAAGCAGCGATATTCGCTCTTGGGCGTTGCTTTTACAATTGGAGTTTTATACCTTATGCCATGTATTCTGTTTGTGGTCTTATGATCGGCTACGTTTATTTCAACAAGAAACAATCCTTGTCGGTTACGGCGTCCCTTGTACCTTTATTTGGTGAAAAGGTCACAAAAGGTATATGGGCCAATATCATTGATACGCTTTCGCTATTAGCCATTGCGCTTGGACTAGCATCGTCACTTGGTGCCGGACTTGCTCTTGTAGGTTCCGGATTTGAAACCGCTTATGGCATCGCTCAGGGACCGATTCTTTGGTTGGTGCTTTGCGGTGTGATTACAGCGACCTTCATCATGTCGTCTCTTGCAGGAATCGATAAGGGAATTCGTAAATTATCGGACATCAATACGAAAGTCTTTTATCTACTATTGATTCTTTTGATTATCGTCGGTCCTACATTGTACATCTTGAGAATGTCAACGGCGGGTATGGCACTATGGTTCCAGAATTTCTGGGGCTGGGGTCTTGATCCGATCGATGTTGGCGGTGAAGCGCTAGTGATGTGGTGGACCCTTTATGACTGGGCGATCTGGATTGCCTATGCACCGTTGATGGGTATATTCCTAGCCGTTATTTCTTACGGAAGAACCATCAGAGAATTTATGGTGATCAACTGGATTCTGCCATCGGTATTCGGCCTTGTATGGTTTGGTGTTTGGGGATCGACAGCGATTTTCTGGCAACAGAATGGCCAACTGGATTTAATTAAGACGATTACAGAATCTGGGGCTGTATCGGGCTTGTGGGCGTTCTTGCAGCATATGCCGCTTGGGGTTATATTCATACCGATTGTCATGATTACCTTGATCCTTTCTTTCTCGACGGCTGCGGACTCTATGACGCGTACGATTGCAAGTCTTTGTACAAAGGATCTGGAATTCGATGAAGAACCGCCAAGATGGCAAAAACTGCTATGGGGACTTTCAATCGGCGCAATTGCTTACTTCATGGTCGCTTTTGCCGGTGGTGAACAAGGGGTCGAAGGAGTTAAATATCTGGCTGCTGCTGGTGGCTCTGTCGTGCTCTTCGTCTTTGTATTACAGTTGATTTCAGGTATTAAGATGTTTCTGTTTGACAAGGTAGAGGAATAGTATGGAG
>JAFGTX010000251.1 GCA_016938815.1 Clostridia bacterium
AATCGAGTAGGAGGGAAAACTGAATAGTTTCCCCGACCTCTCACACCACCGTACATACCGTTCGGTATACGGCGGTTCCCAAGTTTACGCAGTTACAGTTTTCAAGTAATCTGAAAAGAATAAGTACCCTGCTTTTCTGAGCAGGTTATCCGTTATTGAACAGCTTAGAATTTGGCTACCGGCAACTGCCCAGTAGCCTTTTCTTGTGTTTGCATACTTAATAGCGTTTTGGTGGTTGTAGCCTAGTTGTCTGAGCAGTCGATATCTCGTCTTAATTTTCTTACAGCGCTTCCAGATGAACATACGAAGTCTTCGGCGCAGCCAAGCGTCCGTTGATTCCAGTAATGCCTTCATATCTGCGTGCTTGAAGTAGTTGACCCATCCCCTTACATACTGCTTAAGTTTGAGTTTCAGAGCTTCATAACTGATACCCTTGCTTCTAGATGTTATCTCACGCACTCTGTTCTTCATCTTTTCAATACTTTTGCGGTGGACTTTGAGTTTTATCTTAGAGCCTTTGCTCGCATAGAACCCGTAGCCTAAGAACTTGACATGTCCTATATAAGCTACTTTTGTCTTCTCTTTATTCACACGCAATTTCAGTTTGTTTTCGATGAATGGCAGTATGTGTGCCATAATTCTCGTGGCACTGCGCTTACACCTAGCAAACAACATAATATCGTCTGCATAGCGCACAAAGCGTATACCTCTTTTCTCTAACTCATTATCGAGTTCATTGAGCATGATGTTACTACATAGCGGGCTGAGATTTCCGCCCTGCGCGAGTCCTATTTGAGTTTCCTCAAACTTTTTATCTACGATTGCACCTGCTCTAAGATATTTGTGAATCAGTGAGATGACGCGCCCATCTTTAATGGTACGTGAGATTATTTCTATCATCTTTGATTGGTTCACCACGTCAAAGAACTTTTCAAGGTCCATATCCACAACGTAGGTATAACCTTCATTTGCGTATTCTTTGGATTTCTTGAGCGCATCGTGGGCACTTCGCTTTGGGCGAAAGCCGTAGCTTGTCTCGCTAAATGTATCATCATAGAGTGGTGATAGCACTTGCATGATGGCTTGCTGAATGACTCTGTCCACTGCTGTCGGTATGCCTAACTGCCTTTTCTTCCCATTGTCTTTAGGTATTTCAACCCTTCGGACTGGTCTTGGACGGTATTTACCGTCTAATATGGATTCTCTTAACGCCTTCCCGTTTTGTTTGAGATATTCCAGAAGTGCATCTGTACTCATCCCATCCACCCCGTGCGACCCTTTGTTTTTCTTCACTTGTTTGTATGCTTTGTTCAGGTTTTCTGGGTCTAGAATTTGTTCCAGTAGGCCATATCTTTCACTGCTTGCGTCGGTGATGTTGTTTTCAGTTATCCTCTTTTCGGTAAGCGCTCTGTCATACCCTTTGTGTTCCGCACTATCTCTCTGACAGTAGCCATCGTTTTTACGATGTATTCTGCTTTCCTTAGTCCCGATTTCGGTAACATTCATTGACTTTCACCTCCTTAGGTTCAACCCTTCATGGTCACGTCGACATGACCACTACTATGGTCTCGGCTGACTTCTCATGATAAATCTTATTTCAACCGTCTATTGCTATATCGCTCTAGCCGTCCATGAGATCTCCCCAGGTAAGAGCGCAATCCTTCTCTCCATCTATCTGCCACATTTACAACGGTTAGTTCCGAGTAGTTATGGGACTTTGACTTGGAGTGTAGCCTTATCCCTAACCGATGCCTGATGTGATTTCTGTTCGTCAGACCAGAGATTTGCCGCCGGCTTCCTTCAGATTCCTCGTCACCAAGGACACCCTTGCCTTAAGCTATACACTTCCCACTACTAGGGCGTGTTCGGGACTTTCACCCGTTGGATTGCGACCATGCTGGGCGCACAC
>JAFGTX010000252.1 GCA_016938815.1 Clostridia bacterium
AAAAAGAAAAAGAAAAAACCAAAACCCAAACCCTGAAAAACCATGACGCTCATCATGGTTTTTCTTTGTCTAAATAGCGTATATAAAGCTTGTCTAAAAGATACTTTCTTTTAAAAAATTGATAAAAGCCGAGTTTGTGATGGATACGGATCTCTGCAAAGTGAAAGAAATTCAAGAGTTGATCATAAAGGGCCTGATCTTCTGCCACTAAACCGTACTTGTGCTGGATATATCGCTCGCTGATGATCTCAAAATCATGGGATTCATTGTAAAGGCGTTTTCTGACCCGTTTAGCGTATTCCTTTTCAGTTTCGCCATTTTCTCGAGCGGCACCGATGTGGGCATAAAGCTGAAGAATGTTGCTGTACAAATAGGTGATTTTGTGTTCACTGTACTCCAGTCGATTGAAGTAGTGGCTGATTTGATGTTGAACATAAAGGGCTCTGAGGGGTAGTAATAAAATCAAATACAGGAGCAACATGGGTGATTTTAAGAACCAGTTGTCATCTTTATGGTCTGTTCCACCAGATGTATCTAGGCTTGCATCTTTAGTTTTTGACGGTATGATACCGTCTTTTTTCATGTCCATGAAATAGGCGCGTTCCATATCCAGATCATAGATGTCCGTGGCGGAAGCATGATCGATACTTCGGATGTCATGGGGATTTTCTGGCGTCTGCATGCCGGGTGTTGGTTCTAAAGTGATCCATCCCCGTCCATCAAAATAGGCTTCTACCCAGGCGTGCCCATTGGAGAATGGGATCTCATAGGTGCCGTTATCGTCATCTGTTGGCATGCGAAAACCCTCGACGTAACGTGTTGGAATATCCAGTGTTCTCAAAAGGATAGAAAGGCTGCTGGCAAAATAAGTGCAGTAGCCGCGCTTTTCTACGAATAGAAAATGGTCAACAAAGTCTTCGCCGGCTGGTAAAAACTCAGTGGTGAGAGTGTAGGTGTAGTTGTTTTTTAGATAATCGTTGATTGCTAGCGCTTTGTCATAGGGTGTATCAGCAGATGCTGTAATTTCGGATGCTAAAATGTATATGCGTTCAGGAAGATTTTCTGGTAATTGGACGTACTCTTCACGGTAAAAGCGTATGCTTTCTGGAATCAGAGAGGCGTTTTCAGAGGCTTCGGGACGAATGGCATTTATCGTGTAAGCCTCATCCTTGTAACGGGCACCCAGTAGGGTCACTTGTCCATTGTAATCTACCCACAATTTACCCGGTCTTTCTATTGAAATCTCTATAGTTTGATAGGGTGTGAACAGGGTGAAGGAGGATAGGCCCCGATTGGTAACCGTCAGGGAAAGGCGTTCTCCTCTTGAAAGGTCATTACCCATATTGATGTCGGTGTCATACTCCCTCTTGAAGTCGCTGCCATGTTCCCAGCCTTTACCGGTGTAGTTTGTAAGCACGTTGCCTCTAAGATACAAAGGATAAGGGGCTTGAACAGAAAAGGCGATGTCGTGGTTCAATTCTATCGGACCGCCAAGGGTAGCGGCGCTATTTCCGAAGCCTGCCTGAGAAAGATTGAAGAGATCGGCAGAAGAAAAAATCCGGCTGTAAGTCGCATCTTGTCGGAGCTCGGATAAGGCAGGGAAGTTTTGCATCAAAAAAGATTCAACCGGCGTCCAGCGAAGGAGCGGGTCGAATTTAGGAAAAAGTAGGGCGAGACAGAGTATGATCAATACATAATAGCGGGTCACTCTCATCCATTGATTGAGGTGTTTCAAGGTTGCCTTTCCCTCATCTTCATCTTTGATGGATAAAGGGTTTTTTTCAAATTCTTTGAAACTACTGACCAGTAAGGACATGGTGGTAAAGAGCACGATATAGGCGTAGGCGTCATCAACATAGTGATACCAAGCATAAAGCTGGTAGAGCAGAACGGCAAAGAAGTATGGCGCGAAGCGTTTGGATTTTTTCATGACATGCAGGGTGATGGTCGCAAACAGTAGTCCAAAGAGATAAAGTGCTAAAAGCGCATGTGCTGGCTTTAATAAATCGAATCCAGAGATATAATTTTTAAGATTGATAAGAAAACCAAGGAAGCCGTCTGGCAACACGATGAAGAGGTGGGGTTGCCAGCTATGTAAAATTGCAAGGCCGAGTACCGTAGCGGTCAGTAGCGGGCCAATCATCATCGGATAAAGATAGCCGAGGACGGCGATGTTCTGGATACATAAAATATGCAGCCAAAGGCGGACTAAGGACGAGTGAATGCCCAGAAGTCTTGCGATAACAGCTAGTGGTCCAAGGCTGAGGAGTATGTAAAATGCGTATTGTTTTTTTAAAGTATGCTTCTTGAGATAATCAGTCATAAGCAATTGCTCCCTTGGATAAACCCAGCTTGGAGACTGGGATGTTTTCTGATAAGAGTTTTCGCATGAGGCTGGTTTGTGGGGCTGTACTATTGTGGCCGTCATTAAATAGGAAAACCATCGGCTTGATGTTTTTCATTTTCAGATCCACTAGGATAGTCGCCAGCGCTTTGTCGATTACAGGTGTCACGATAATAAGCGTGGTACCTTGAATCATGGCCGGACTGATTTTTTGGATATCGTGATACAGCGGTTGTGTATTTCGAGGGGAAAAGGAGATAAAGGATTCCAGAAACATACGTAAATCTGATGCTGTGTCCCCTGTAATTTTGTCGTAGCCGTCCCTCGCGGTGTAGATGTAGCTGATGTTTAGTTGCTGATTGAGAAAAAAATTGGTGACGGAGACACCGATTTCGACAATCGTATCTTCTGTCAACTGATTCAAGTCATGGGCATAGTCGTCTTGAAAGGCGTTAAGTAGCAGAATGGCCTGCGCATCACCCCTGCATTCAAATTCTTTCACAATTAAGGATTCATGTCGTGCAGAAGCCCGCCAGTGGATTCTTTTGACGGAGTCTCCTGGTCTGTAGGTTCTCAGTGTGTCAACGGCGGAGTAGTCTTGGAAAAGTGGGTCGTTGACCATCAAATCACCGATTTGTATGCCTGCTTCAAGGGTAAAATCGCTCAACTGTAGAACGCGTGGGTATATTTTCAACGCGATAGGCGCTTCGAGTGCTTTCTTAAAGGTAAACAGGTTAAAGACATCCTTGATCAGAAGTTCTGTCCTGCCAAGGGTGTATATGCCTCTTCTATTGCATCGTAGCGCGGTTTCGTCGATGTAGCGGCTGTCGGGCGCCAGATGAAACCTTTCAGGCTGAGCGGCCTTTCTTGATAGGAGTTCGAAGAGGCTGTTGTTGTATTCCAAATTTGGAAAGGTGATCTTTGTCGGATTGAAAAATGTAGTAGTCAGTGTAATTTCCTCACCAGCGATGAGATCGTCCTTTGGTAATTCTATTTTGCCGGCTAGATGCCTTAAGCCGTAATGGCCGTGAAGATAGGGAATCGCCATCAGTCCCAGATACAGATAGAGAAAAAATCCGGGTAGGCGACCACCAACAAATAGCACTATTAGGAGGAGTGCTGTGCCTATCAGGAAACGTTGCCTATTTTTCATAAGGCATCACCACGGGGACGGATACCGTATTCAAAATACCGTCAATGACCGATTCTATTTTTTTGCCTTCGATCCGCGCTTCCGCTGAGAGAATCAAGCGATGGCATAAAATGTCCGGCACGATTTTTTTGACATCATCGGGCAAGACGTAGTTGCGCCCTTCAAGATAGGCAAGAGCTTTTACACTTCTGAAAAGATCGATGGAAACCCTAGGACTGGCACCGAGATGAATGGATGGATGATGACGAGAGGCATTGGTAATGGCCACGATATAACTTAGGATGTCCGGATGTAATAGGACATGATCTACTTCTTCCTGAATTTTCAGGATGTCGTCTTTACTTGCGACGGCATGAAGATGGTCTAGGGATTTACTTTGTCTATAATTTTCAACGATGATTTTCTCGGATGGTGGGCTGGGATAGCCGAGAGAAACTTTCATGATGAAACGGTCCAATTGGGCTTCAGGCAAAGGGTAAGTGCCTTGATAATCCATCGGATTCTGAGTTGCCAGCACCATAAAAGGCTGCTCTAAGTCGTAGGTATGATTGTCTACAGACACTTGAAGTTCTTCCATGGCCTGTAGCAAGCTGGATTGTGTTTTTGGTGAGGTTCGGTTAATTTCATCTGCAAGAATAATCTGATTGAAGAGAGGGCCCATTTTAAACTCAAATTGGTTCTTGTCACGGTTGTAGACCGTGAGTCCGGTAATATCGGCGGGCATCAGGTCAGGCGTGAACTGAATGCGGCTATGGCTTAGATCAACGCTTTTGGAAAGCGCCTTCACCAGTGTTGTTTTACCGACACCAGGTACATCTTCGATTAAAATGTGTCCGCGCGCAAAGAAACATATGAGCACTTTTTTAAGTACGTGATCCTTATCGATGATAACGGTTTTCATGTTTTCAAGAATGGCTATTGCTTTGTCTTGTGTTTCCATAATTACCTCCTCAGATATAGCGGATGATGTATCTTCTTTTAAATAAGATACCAAGATTAACTCAAAAATATCATCATAAAGGCAAAAATGCCATAGATCATGCCAATTTGTTTCAGAGAAAAAAATGAGAAAATTATGAAAATGATTTGCATTGATGAGATGGATTTGCTAAACTGCATAAAAAGAACTAAGGAAGTGATTAGAATGATTATACCGAAAGGGCTAAACAAAGGTGATAAGGTTGCCATCGTCAGTCTCTCGTGGGGTGGCGCCGGTGATGGTGAAATATATAATAGATATTTGACTGGAAAAAAACGATTGGAGGACGTGCTCGGGCTAGAAGTGGTGGCGATGCCCCATGCTTTGAAAGGTAGCGCTTATGTCAGTACGCATCCAGAAGATCGTGCAAAGGACTGGATGGATGCATTCAGAGATCCAACCATTAAAGGCATTATCTCCAATATTGGAGGAAATGATACCATCCGACTTTTGCCTTATATCGATTATGAAGTCATCAGTGACAATCCAAAAGTTTTTATGGGTTATTCTGATACGACCGTCAACCACTTTATGTGTTATAAAGCGGGACTTCGCAGTTATTATGGACCTTCTGTCCTGATGGAGTTTGCCGAGAATGTTGCTATTCATGATTATGTGGTGGAAGGCGTTATGCGGACACTTTTCTCGAATGATGTCATTGGTGAAGTCGAAGGCGCAAAAATGTGGACCTCGGATTATTTGCCTTGGGATGTGGCGGAAAATAACGCAACACAACGCAAAATGCTACCGGAGACCCATGGTTATGAAGTCCTACAAGGCAGTGGCCGTGTCACTGGTGCTTTGATGGGAGGCTGTATCGAGTCGGTGAACGACCTTAGGGGGACACCACTTTGGCCATCCCTAGACGAATGGCAAGGCAAGATATTATTTTTAGAAAGTAGTGAGGATAAACCGTCGCCAGAAGCTGTGGCATGTATGCTGCGTGGGTTTTGGGCTACAGGCATCATAGATGTTATCAATGGCATCCTTGTGGGTAAACCTCAAGGAGAGGTATATTATGAAGATTATAAGTCTGTCTATAAGGAAGTCATCGGTATTCAGTGCGGTAGACCGGATTTGCCGATTCTTTACAATGTCAATTTTGGACATGCTTCACCAATAACGGTTCTACCTTATGGCGCTTTGGCAGAAATAGATTGTGACAAGAAAAGCTTTAAGATTTTGGAAAGTGGTGTTTTATAGAGTTTGAAAATGGGGAGGACGATGTGAAGGAAGCATACGCATACGAACAGATAACGGATAACCGCGTTCGGTGTCAACTTTGTCCGCATCGCTGCGTAATCGGCGTGGAGGGTGTTGGCTCTTGTAAGGTTAGAAAAAACATTGAGGGTAAACTCATGGCTCTAAATTATGGTGAACTCAGCAGTTTGGCCTTTGATCCTGTGGAAAAGAAACCGCTGAGGCATTTTCATCCGGGGCAACATATTTTATCCATTGGAAGTTTTGGTTGCAATTTCAGCTGTGATTTCTGTCAGAACTGGCAGATTGCCCAAATACGCCCTAAAACGCAATTCGTGACCACAGAACAATTGATCGGCTTGATGCAGTCTAGACCCGATAATATCGGTATCGCTTATACCTACAATGAACCGACGGTTTTCTACGAATACGTGCTGGATACGGCAAAAGCCGTTCGCGATGCAGGCTATAAGAATGTTATGGTGACCAATGGCTATATCAATCCAGAACCGCTGAAAACGCTATTGCAATATGTGGACGCTTTCAATGTGGATTTGAAAGCCTTCGATGAAGGCTTTTATCATCATATCTGTAGTGGCACCCTGTCGCCGGTGATGGAGACCATCAAGGCGATCAGTGGTGCGGCGCATATAGAAATAACAGTGCTGCTGATTGATGGCTACAATACGGATGAGCGCTTGCTAGAAGAAATGTTCCGCTGGCTAGGCGGTTTGGATCAAGACATGCCACTGCATTTGACACGCTATTTTCCTGCGAATCGGATGAAGACCCCAGCTACTCAAGTGGAGACCTTGAAAAAGGCAAAAGTGATTGCAGAGCGTTATTTGAACCGTGTGTATCTCGGTAATGTATGACAAAAAAACTGAGCATATGAAAAGTAAAAGCCTGTAGCAATTGCTACAGGCTTTGTTTTTGGCGGGAGTACGTGGGAATCGAACCCACCCAAGACGCTCTTAACGCCTTATACTGGTGTTGAAGAACAAAGCACGACGCTTCACCAGATCATAGTTAGTATTTGCAATGGTTTTATGTATTATGTGTTGTTGCCGTTGTGCAAAAATCATACTGGTTTACGCTTTTATTGTAGCATCCGTAATTGGCTGAAGAAATTAGCAATTAGGTTTTTAAGTCGTGTGTTAAAGGCTATGTGAATGGTATCTAACAGGCTGGGGTGATATTTCAGATAATATCTATATTATACGAAATGAAAGGTGAGATATAGTTATACCAATGATTACAGGGAATAGGCAATGAGACGAACTATATTAACCGTTGAAAACACTGGGTTTCATGGCATGGAGAAAATTGTATGATTTGTTGATGCAGGACGGTTAATCTAATAAATTGATTGAATAGATGAATAATAATAACATTCCCCCTGATGTGAATATGAGCCTATTGTAATCCCACTTTTTTTACACAGTTAATTTTTCCATATACAGGGTATCAATCCACTAGAGGTGATAAAAATGACATACCTAATAGCCATAGTCCTAGCCTATTTTGTCTATTCATTCTTTTTCTGCAACGATGAGGACGATTCAGAAGATACCCCCGATTACACCAACAACGAAAATGACGATGAATATTGAAATTCCAACGCTTACACCCTAAAATGTCTAATCTGTTTGTAGCACTGTAATTATTGTGTTTACTTGATTACGATATATATTCGTATTCGACAATGTAAGATTATGGTTGAATGTTTTAATTTACTGGAGTATGCTTGGATTATAGTAGTATAATTGGAAAATAGAGGGGAATCTATATGAAAGCTGAAAATAAGGAAAGGTGGATTTTATGAAAAAGAAACTTATTGTCATTTTTTCAATAATTATTATTGGTATTATTTGTGTTATTGGTGTCGGCATTAAGCATAATCAGAAAATAACTGCAATTGAGTTATCTAATTTTAAAAATGATATTGATATGGTTTTAAGTAATTATGAATTTGATTATGAGTTGGAAGTATATAAAAATAACGAGAATACATTATTAACAGCTCAGTTATTAAATACCAATTTTCAAGACTTAGGAAGAGAAACACAGTATAACATTGTAAAAGCATTTACAGAATTTATCGATACTGCAAAATATGAAAAAGCGGATAACTCTTTGTTTGTTGAATCAGAAGGTACGTTTAATAAATTTAATATTGCTAATGAAAATCTTGAAAGAAATGGATATACTCATTTTTTTGGGAATTTTGCAGAAGGCGGCGACAAAAATATAGCTAATTCAAATAGGAATCAAACAGCAACTATGAATAAGCCTCTTACTGAAGACGTTGAAGATACTAAAGAAGTCCAAGAAGTAGAAAAAGTTGAATCTCAGTTAGAGCAATTCATGTCTAAAAATAATATATCTTTAACCGCCAAAGACGTTGAGTTTGACTTATCGAATCATCTTAATATGAGTTTTGCACTAGAGGGAACAGGGGAATTAAGCTCATACTATAATTATGGGTTTAGAGATTTAGAAAATGATTGTTTTTGTGTAAATATAAGTAATGATGATAGCTCTGAAGATTGGTATATTTATTTTTATAGAGATAGTTTTAAAAGATTATTTGATGATTTAAAAGAAAATGGAAGTGCGGATATAATTGTTAAGTGCCAAATTTATAGCTATCAGTATGAACAAAATATGAATAATATGGCAATGGCTGAATCTGTGTCATGGCATTAATATTAAATTTTAAGGGGGAAATAAAATGAATATTAGTAATGAATCAATTATTGAACACATTGACAAAGCAAAAGAACGAATTAAGAATGGTGACTCAATCACGTTGGATGATAAAGATAAAGAGACATTATTAACACTATTAAAAGCCATATGTAATAACACATCAGATGAGAGAATGAGAAAATGTGTATGGTGTGATTCAAATGAAGCAAAAATATCTGCAGAATCTCCATATGAAATTAAATATTCTGTTAAAAAAATAGATAACGGAGAAGTATTTTCTTTACTTGGAAAAGATGGAGATGTTGTCGAAACGGTTTATTGCCCTCAGTGTAAATCAAGATATACACAACTCCATGAAAAGAAATAAAGGGGGTCAATTATGGAATGTATAAATTGTAAATCAACTGAAGTGATAAATTTAGGAAATGATAAGTTTGAGAGAGAGCTTGTATATAAATCAGGGACAATGAATTTAACGGAAAATATAGAGTCTAAAGAATATATTACTAACACTTATGTATGTAGGAAATGTGGTTTTGTATTTAAAATTATGAATAATAGTGAGATTGAAAAATTTATAAACGACAAAAGTAAATTAAGATAATATTTAACCAATACCTAGAGCCTAAACCCAAGGCTCTTTTTTCATGCAATAAACCACTTTTGGCAATGATAGCACAACGCCACGAGGATTTAATAAAAGTCAGGTGTCATTTATCGCCTTAAAAATAAAGTGGCTCAAATCTAACAGAATCTAACTAAAAAGAAAAAAGGTACAAAATGAAAATTATTGAAAGATTAAACCTAGAACTAAGCAACAAAGAATATTTCACCGCTGAACAGTACACCGTATTTTTAACAGAGAATGAACTCAACGCAAATGATGAATATATCAAGGCAACCCATCAATCAAAATTACTATATACGGTGATTGATATCCTTGAAGCTGTATCCAATGACATTGAAGTATTACGGAAAGTTGAAACTGAATTCTTAACTACTGAATCAGCCTACAAACATTTACAGGATAGAATCGGCAAAATCAAACAGCGTATTTATGATATTACCGCCGATGATAACGATTCAAATATCAGCCTATTATTCAGTAGAGCATAGGGGGTGGTTAATATGAATACACTTGAAAGTATGTTTGACACTTATATTAAAATGTACGGACTCGATGCCACGTCTAATGGGCAAACGGTGAAAGTATTCTTCAAGGAAATTAAAGACAGCAATTCACAGGACAAGAAATATTGTTACGCCTATGTGGATGCCATTCATCAAGGGGATATTGTCACAGTAGATGGTACTGATTGGTTACTGACACAGGAAGATGAGTCCATTGTTCATGGTAAATATACACGCTTGGTTGCACAGAGATTATTTCAGAATATTAACCTTGCCATCAATTCATTTCTATATTCTATTAAAGGACAAATCATTACAGGGTCGCAGGGTGTCAATGGAACAAATATCCCTATATCTGATGGCAAAATAGTTATCAATGTACCACACAATGAAATGACAAGTAAAATTAAGGTGAACGATCGAATTATAAAATTTAACTCGGCATGGAAAGTGTATCAGGTAACAAATGAATTGCTCGGCATGATTACAATGTATCTTGAGCAGGAAGTTTTGTCTGAAGGTGACGATGCTGTGAATGAGATTCCAAACACCGTGGCAAGTTGGGATATTACATTTAATGAATCATCTTATAATATAGCACTGGATTCAGAGAATGAAATTAATCCTATTGTCACAAAGAATGGCGTTGAAGTTGTCAGTGGTTTTGAAATCGAATGGGCAACAAGTGATGAATCAATTATTACGATTGATGAGAATGGTCTTGTGAATGGTGTTGGGATTGGTTCGGCTAATCTAACAGCCATAATTAAAAATACATCCATTCAGGCAACGGTTCAGATTGTGGTTGATGATGTTCAGATTGTTGAATATAAAATTGAGCCATACACAACAACAATTAAAAAGTATCTTACTGTAAATTATACGGTGAATCAATATGTGAATGGTGTCATTGTTCCTGATACATTTACTATCACGGCAAGTGGTGTATCTGAATCATATTACACATTAACAACAGGCACGAATTCATTCAGCGTGAAAAATAATTATGGTTGGGCTGATGGTTTAGTTGTAAATTGTGTATCTGATTCGACAGGTGAATCGGTATCAATTGCGATAGGATTAAGACCATTATAATAGAAGAAAAAGCCCTCGTTATTATTGAGGGCTTAAATCTTATTTCAAGTATGCATCCAGTGGACTTGATTCCCTATGCTTTTTCATCATGGTTGTATCATCAATCTGAACGTATTGTCGGGTAGTGGTAATATTAGTATGACCCATGATTTTCTGTAAGGTGAAAATGTCCATGCCTTTCTTAACCATTTCAGTGGCAAAAGTATGCCGTAATACATAAGGGGTACATTTAACGGTAATCCCTGCATCAAGTTTATAACGCCTGAAATTTAATTGAATAGTTTGTTCAGGCACTGCACATAATCCAGTAGTAGAAAGGAACACTTCATCTCGATTTTCCCCTATTGAAATATCACATAATTGCTCTAGGAATTTTAGGGTGTGATTCGAAAGAGGAAGTATGCGCTCGGTTCTTGTTTTGGATACGCTACCCCTTACAATCAAATAATGTTCTTTGAAATTGATATCATCTATTTTAGTTTGAAGCAATTCACCGATACGGATACCACAATCAAGAATAGTGATGGCGATAGTATAATCTCTGACCCTTGCATAAGTTGTGTTGCTAATAGTATCGAGTAGCAGTTTTACGTTCTTTTTTGATAGTGGGTGCATCCTGTCAACGGGTACTTTGAGAATCTTTAAAAATACAGAGTAATTTTTATTCGGGTTGTTTTTTATAGTGGTCTATCAAAAATCCAAAAACGTAAAATGACTACAACCGAAATGGCTATAATCATTGATGTTACTGTTTTTGGCGGGAGTACGTGGGAATCGAACCCACCCAAGACGCTCTTAACGCCTTATACTGGTGTTGAAGACCAGAGGGCACACCAGCACCCATCTACCCCCATGTATAAAAGTTATTAATCCTATCGTCAAAACTATTAATTGCCTAAATGATGACGACTCCTTTATTATAAGGACCTATACCCCATATGTCAAGTAAAAAAACGCTATTTCGTTGGTATAGCAATGCTGAACATGTTTAGCATTTAGATTATCAGTGAACTAGAGTTAAAAAATATTTACTTATAGAATTTATCAATAGATTCAAAAGTCGGTATTGATAAAATCAATTTCAAATAGGTTGTAAAGCCCGTTATGATAGAATAGACGAATAAATGAAGGAGGACAACTATGTTAAAAAAATGGATTATCATAGGTGCATTGACGTTAGGATTAATTGTTTCTGTGACAGGCTGTGGCAAAACGACTGCAGAAGAGACACCAACACAGGAAATAGCTGTAGAAACACAGGAAGAGGTGGCGGTAGCATATACCTACTACACACAAGATGAATTAAAAGAAGCGATTGAGAGTCAATCGACTTTTGCTTTGGTGGATATTCAAGTGGCTGAAGACTATGCAGCACACCATATTATTGGTGCGATTGAAACCAATGCATATCCTGTAAAGACTGAGGAAGAACAACAACGTCTTGATTCAGTCATTGAAGCAAATAAAGAGGGAGACGCACCAATCATTATTGTATGCCCAAGAGGCGCAGGTGGTGCAGAACGTACTTACCAATACATGGAAGAGCAAGGTATTCCGGCTGAACGTCTTTTCATTCTTGAAAACGGACAAGAGGGCTGGACTTATGAAGAACTACTTGAAAAATAAGATTTTTTCGTAATATTTGCTATCAAAAAAGCACTCAGAATGATCGTCGTTTTGAGTGCTTTGTTATTTTTACAATTTTAGTTTTGATTCAGTACCAGAGAGCAAACGCATGAGATTAGCTCTATGGCGGTAGATCACGAATAGTCCGATGAATACAGAATATGCGATATATTCGGGTGGGTATCCAAAAGCAAAGACCAAGATCGGATAGAGTGCCGCGACCGAAATAGAAGCCAGTGACATGAATTTTGAAAAATAAATGATTGAAAATTGGGTAATAACGAGTATGACGCCAACGAGCGGGGTTAGAATCATAATCATGCCGGCGGAAGTCGCAACACCTTTGCCGCCTTTAAATTTCAGCCATACAGGATAGCAGTGACCGATGATTGCCATGCCAGCACAAATGAGTGCACCAGTGGCATCAAAGTACATCAGTCCAAAAATAGCAGCAATCATGCCCTTGACGAAATCCCCGATGAAAGCCAGAAGTCCGGCTTTTTTACCGAGTGTTCTAAAGACATTGGTTGCACCGCTGTTACCACTGCCATATTCTCTGATGTCTATCTTTCCTAACTGCTTACTGACGATAAAAGAGAATGGGATACTCCCTATGAAATAGCCAATCGCTCCAATCAAAAGTGCATTTGTCAAAAAATCCCCTCCGTTCCATTTCATTTTAACATCAAATGGTTGGCAGCACTATACTAATTATTGGCAAAATCAAGGCAAAGTGTTAAAATGATTTATAAAAACTAAATAGAAATGCGTAAATAAGAATAGCGAAAAGCTGTTAAACACTATGGTATATCATTTCTTAAAAGTAAGAATTGGTGTTATTACTAGGTAATAATTGATTAAGAGGTGTGTTCAGAATGAAAGGTTTAAGAGTAGGTATTGATGTTGGGTCAACAACAATCAAAGTCGTAGTATTAGATGCTAATGACGTTGTAGTAAAATCAGTCTATCAACGCCATTTTTCCGATATTAAGAGCGCAATTTCAGTAATTTTAGGAGAAGTATTTTCAGAAATAAACGACGAATACATTAAGTTGTGTGTGACGGGATCAGGTGGTTTGCTGGTCTCGGAATATTTTGACACGCCGTATATTCAGGAAGTGGTAGCAAGTTCTGAAGCAATTGAAAAATATTATCCAACGACAGATGTTGCAATAGAATTAGGTGGTGAGGACGCGAAAATCACCTATTTTGGACATAGTTTAGAGCAAAGGATGAACGGTGTTTGTGCCGGTGGAACAGGTGCCTTTATTGACCAGATGGCAGTACTGCTTAACACGGATGTTACCGGACTAAACGAGTTGGCAAAATCGTATCAAACGATTTATCCCATTGCATCTCGATGTGGCGTGTTCGCCAAGACGGACATTCAGCCCCTGCTCAACGAGGGGACGCCGAAGGAAGATATTGCCGCATCCATCTTTCAGGCAGTAGTCAATCAGACGATCAGTGGTTTAGCCTGTGGTAAGCCTATAAAAGGTACAGTGGCTTTCCTAGGGGGTCCACTACATTTCTTGTCTGAACTCAAGAAGCGATTTATAGAGACTTTGGACTTAAGTGACGAAGATATCATTGCACCGGACAACGGTCAATATTTCGTAGCGCTTGGCGCAGCTTTATCTGCGGCGACAAAAGACGAGGTGTCCTTAGATCTGCTAAAACGCAAACTTTTAACGATTGATCAGTTTAAAAGTGTAGAAGAACTTCATGCCTTGCCTCAATTATTTGAATCGGAGGCGGCGTATCATGCATTCAAAGAACGTCATGCACGTAATTGCGTGGTTAGGAAAGAAATCAAAGAGGCCTCTGGTCCTCTATTTTTAGGTATAGACGCGGGTTCGACAACAACCAAGATTGCACTGATTGACGGTGATGGGGCTTTGCTTTATTCTCACTACGGTGGCAACGAAGGTAGTCCACTGTTGTCAACAGTCAAAGCCATCAAAGCCCTCTATAAGGAAATGCCTAAGGAGGCATATCTAGGTAATGCCGCCATTACAGGTTATGGAGAGCATCTCATTAAAGAGGCGCTTTCTGTTGACATGGGTGAAATCGAGACGATTGCCCATTATAAATCAGCCGCTTTCTTTTTGCCGGATGTCGATTTCATCATCGATATCGGTGGACAAGACATGAAGAGTCTGAAAATCAATCATGGTATGATTGAATCTATCATGCTGAATGAAGCATGTTCTTCTGGCTGTGGTTCTTTCATCGAGACTTTTGCGAATTCCATGGGCATGCGTGTCGTCGATTTTGCAAAGGCGGGTCTTTATGCCAACAATCCGGTGGATTTAGGCACACGTTGTACCGTTTTCATGAATTCAAAAGTCAAACAAGCTCAAAAGGAAGGCGCTGAAGTCGGGGATATTTCGGCAGGCATTTCATATTCAGTCATTAAGAATGCCCTTTACAAGGTTATTCGTTTGAAGGATGTTGATCAGCTTGGCGAAAAAATTGTAGTCCAAGGTGGCACTTTCTACAACGATGCTGTTTTGAGAAGCTTTGAAATTATAACGGGTCGTGAAGTCATCAGACCCGATATATCAGGCCTCATGGGGGCCTTTGGTTCTGCGCTGATTGCAAAATCTAACTACAATCAAGGGTCTGTATCTAGCATTCTAAAAGAGGATCAAATGGAGGCGTTTACGTATAAGTCTTATACGAAGCGCTGTGCGCTTTGTGGAAACCATTGTCTGTTGACCGTCAATCAGTTCGACGACGACCGCCGCTTTATTACCGGCAATCGTTGTGAACGTGGCGCGGGTCAAAAGGTAAAAGGCTTCCCATCGCCGAATATGTTCGATTATAAATTGAAACGCGTTTTTGATTACCCGTCGCTTACTGTTGAGGAAGCGCCTTTAGGTGTCATCGGTTTGCCGAGGGTCTTGAATATGTACGAGAACTATCCTTTCTGGCACGGATTTTTAACCCATTTGGGTTTTAGAGTGGTACTTTCCAGTAGATCCTCCAGAACTATTTTTGAAAAGGGGATAGAGTCCATTCCATCTGAATCGGTTTGTTATCCCGCAAAATTGGTGCATGGACATATTATGGATTTGATTGAAAAGGGGATTAAACGGATTTTTTATCCATGTTTGCCTTATGAGCAGGTTGAAAATGTGGCATCCAACAACCATTTTAATTGTCCGGTGGTGACATCCTATCCGGAAACCATAAAAGGCAACGTAGAAGCTTTGCAGGAAAACAACATCGATTTCATGAATCCGTTTTTACCGATGGATGATAGAAAACGGCTTAAAAAGAGATTAGGTCAGGAATTCAAGCATTTTGACGTGAGTCAAAAGACGATTTCTGAAGCCGTGGATATCGGATTCAAGAACTTGGAGACCTACAAGAAGGACATTAGAAAAAGAGGCGAAGAGATTCTGGAGTACATCGAGAGTCACAACACCAGAGGTGTGGTGCTGGCAGGAAGACCTTATCACGTGGATCCGGAAGTGAACCACGGTATTCCTGAAATGATTGCCAACTACAATTTATCCATTTTGACGGAGGATGCCGTTGCGCATTTGAATCCGGTGGAAAGACCACTCAGGGTCGTGGATCAATGGACTTATCATACAAGGCTCTATAACGCTGCGAATTTTGTCGCCCATAGAAGCGATATCGAATTAGTCCAGCTGAATTCTTTTGGATGTGGCCTAGACGCGGTAACGACGGATCAGGTACAGGAAATCCTCCACCGCTTCGATAAGATCTATACAGCACTTAAAATTGATGAAATCAATAATTTAGGAGCTGCCAGAATAAGAATTCGTTCCTTGCTTGCGGTGATGGATGAACGTGCTAAATCGGATTTCAAGCCAGCCGTGCTCTTCCCGTTAAAGGAACGCGTGGTGTTCACCAAGGAAATGAAGGAGACCCATACGATTCTCGCACCACAGATGTCTCCAATCCACTTCGATTTATTGGAGCAAGTTTTCAAGTGTGAGGGCTATAATTTTGAGCTACTCCCTTATGTAGATAAGAAGATTATCGATGAGGGTCTTAAATATGTACACAACGACGCTTGCTATCCGTCGGTGATTACCGTTGGACAGATTATGTACGCACTGAATTCAGGTGACTATGATTTGAACAAAACGGCGGTTATGATCTCTCAGACAGGTGGTGGTTGCCGTGCGACCAATTACATCGGTTTTATAAGAAAAGCCTTAATGGATGCTAAAATGGATCATGTGCCGGTTATCTCGCTTAATGCAGGTGGGCTGGAGAAGAATCCAGGTTTCCAATTGACTTTGCCTACCTTGAGAAAATTGGTCATGGCTTTGATGTACGGTGATTTGCTGATGCGTGTTCTATACCGTGTGCGTCCTTATGAAAAGGTGGATGGTTCTGCCAATGCCTTGTATGAAAAGTGGCGCGGCATTTTAAAAGCGGATTTGGCTGCAGGCAAATACAGCAAATATACTCAAAATATAAAAAATATCGTTAAAGAGTTTGATGCCTTAGAGATTATCGACCAGACCAAGCCTAAAGTGGGCATCGTCGGCGAGATTTTGGTGAAATTCCATCCGGTAGCCAATAACAATCTGGTGGACTACTTGGAGTCTCAAGGCGCAGAAGCGGTTGTACCGGACTTAGTTGACTTTTTCCTCTATAGTGGGTATAATGCTGATTTTAGATACAAACAATTATCAGGTTCGCTAAAAGGCAAGCTTGGTGCGGACGCGCTCATCAACTATTTGGAATATTATCGAAAAGAAATGAAGAAGGCTTTAAGAGACAGCCGACGTTTCAGTCCGCCTGAGAAAATTCAACATTTGGCGGCCAAAGCATCGGAATTTCTCTCTATCGGTAACCAGACTGGAGAGGGTTGGTTCTTGACGGCTGAAATGATCGAACTTTTGGAATCGGGTGTCGATAATATCGCTTGTTTACAGCCATTTGCGTGCTTGCCGAACCATATTACTGGCAAAGGCATGATTAAGACGTTGAAATCCAAGTTTCCGCTGGCTAATATCGTTCCGATTGATTACGATCCAGGCGCTAGTGAGGTTAACCAAATCAATAGGATTAAGTTGATGCTTGCCAATGCCTATAAAAATATTAATGAAGGTGTGAATAAGAAATGACGTCCCAAGATATGATGATTCAAATTGAAACTTTACAGGTGAAAGCCATCGAATATTTTTTCACAAAACATTCAAACAAAGTACTGGAAGCGGCAAAAGAAGCATTCCTAAAAGGGATTGAAAGCAGCTATAGAGAATATGGCTTTGACAATTGGTTGCTATGCGATTTTGAATATGAAGGACAAAACATGATGACCTACTACAGTCAAAATCAGCCAGTGATGGCGCTAGAAAAACCGATTCTACAAACTATAAAGGATTCATGGTTTTCCTATTTTGAAGTTTTTGAAATTGAGGGGAAATCGTTGATTAAGGATTTATTCACCAAAGATGATTATAGGGTGGAAAATAGTGAACTTTTAAGTGGCGGCACCGTGGTTGCGGCTAGACTGTATCCGCTGGAAGACAAGGTTTACATTGAAATCTTTGAAAGTTTCGATGCTCAGTTGCATCAACACGTTTCTGGTGCGGTGCTGGCAAAATACAACGAGTACTGTTCTCAAAATGGTACAATCGAAATCGATACTTTTATTAAATCTCATTCGGTCTTGTTGTATAAATTCATGAATGTATTCAAGAATGTCAGCAATCTAAGTGAAGAAGACTCAGAAGAAGAATATATGGTGTATCAAAGTGATTATGTTTTTGAAGATAGAGATAAAATCATAGATGCTCTTTCGACAGAAGGCTGTTTTGAATTTTTAGAGAAAGATTCGGATTATGAAATTTATAGTTATACTTGTAATGGTGTGATTGTGGAAATTCTCATTACGCAACATAAAATGGAGATTGAGGCACCTACAGAATCGAGCAGACAAATCGTAAAAGAGAAGATTGAAACATTGCTGGAAGGGTATATTAATTTCGTACAAGATCTTACATTGCAGATAGATGACATTTTATAGTCGATAATTGACATCGCTTGCAATTATCTGTAAAATATTAATGAATTTCTTTAAAAGAGAAATTGAGCATTGAAAGGGGAAATACAAAAATGAGCAATAATACTTCAGATGTTCCTGCCGCCACGGACGATGAGCCCGATTTAGAGATGATTAAGATTGACAATGTACTCAATGACATTAAATCGATCATCGGTGACAATTCGCAATCCGATCAGAAATTAATACATTATATTTCTAAGGTAGAGAGCCATTTGAATCATCATCAGATTCAGGAACTAAACAGTGTCGACAAAGATGCGATTAAGAATTTGATTTTAAGGCATCCTTATTTTAGAAATCCATGTAATTACAACATCAGATTGACGACGATTATGAAGTATCTGAAGAAGAAAGGGATAGATGTTCATCTTAGAAACATGGATTTGTTGGTAGATGAAGTCATCTTATCTATAAATGGTATCGAAAAAAAAGGGTATGACAAATATTTTATGAAAAGATAGCTTTGGGAAACCAAAGCTCTTTTTTTAAGATTTTTTGTTGAAGGTCAGTGGGTTATGGAAGATTTTGAAAAAAAGTATGTGGCGTGTTACTTGGCTTGCGAAGAATTTTTAGCCCAAGCGGCAGACGTACCGGTGAAAACGGTGCGGGCTTTTGTAGAGGCCCTGCTTTATAGGGATACGCTTAAAGAATTCTATAAGACGCTATGTGATAGAGCGGTAGGGTGTGAAGCACCTACCGTTATTTCTGGTGCGGAAGAATTTTTTCACCGCATTGACCATTATGACGAAATGATGAGCAACATGGAAAGACAGAAAACGGGAAGTTATTATACGCCAACCTCGATTGTTAAGGAGATGGTAGCGGGTGTTGTAGAGACAGATTCTATCCGTTTAAAAATACATAATAGAACAGGATTTAAAATTTTGGAGCCGTCCTGCGGTACCATGATTTTCATACGTCATTTTCTTGAGCGTATTTATGATGAAACACAGGATGACGCATATTTGAAAGAATTGATTTCAGAAACTGTGACGATCGATATTCAAGAAGAACCCTTGGTGCTTGGCGTGCTGGGCCTTCTGTACAAATGCCTTGAATTGACTGGCGATTGGCGTGTAAGCTGGCAGGTCCGCTGTGAAGATGCCCTGTGTTTAAAGGGTTTTGATGCTACTGTGGATTTGGTTATCGGAAATCCACCTTACCTAGGCGAAAAAGGTAATCGTGATTTCTTCAGAACCCTCAAGGAACAAGTTGAAACAGCGCCTTATTACGAAGCCAGAATGGATTTGTATTATTTCTTCATCCATAAGGGATTAAATGTTTTGAAGAAAGGAGGGCTCCTGACTTTCATTACGACCAATTATTTCATTACGGCTGACAGTGGGAAAAAACTACGTGCTCATATAAGAGAAGCTGCTGTTTTCAGACGACTAGTCGATTATTCCGGTGATGGTCTTTTTAAATCTGCCAGAGGACAACATAACGTTTCCTTTGTACTCGAAAGAGGTCATGGGTCTGAGGAAGACCTGTGTACTGTGCTGGTTAAAGGCATGACCAAGGATGAGACCCTTAAAGAGTTGACGGTCAATCAAATTCATGAGTACAAGCTGTATGACCGTAAAGGTATGATTGGTTTGAACGGAGACGATGCCACTTACCGTTTGCTGGAGAAAATCCATGAAAGAAGCACTGGGTGTCTTCTGGATTGTTTTGATGTCAAACAGGGGATTGTCAGTGGTGCGGATAGTGTCACCAACCAAATGTTGGCACAGGGTTTGGTGGAGAGCGTCGGTGATATAGACAAGGGAACACCAATCTATGTTTTTCCGAAAAATAGGGCCTTGCCCTTTGAAGGGCCTTGGCGACCCTTTTATAAAAACAGCGATATTGGACCTTATAGAATGGCCAAGGAGGCGGCATACTGGATTTATTATATCAGCAACGAGACGATGCCCTCTGAAGCCGGTATCGCTTATCTGGCGCATTTTCGCGGGGTGCTGTCCAAGCGGAGAGAGGTGAAACTGGGCTATAGAAATTGGTATGAATTACAATGGCCGAGAACAACCGGACTTTTTGAACAACCTAAACTGGTGATGCCTCAGCGACATAAGAGAAATACCTTTGCTTATTCGGAAGCTGCAATCTATGGCAGTGCTGATATTTATTACATCATCCATAATACTCAGGACAAGTTGTCCTTGAAGTATTTGAATGGTGTCTTGAATTCGAAGCTTTACTATTATTGGTTGTACCATCGTGGGAAGAAAAAGGGGGAGCTTTTAGAGCTCTATTCTACACCTATAAAAAATTTACCGCTGATTCATTATGAGGGCTTGCCTTGGCAAAAGGCTATCATTCAGTGTGTTGATGCGCTTTTATCGGTAGAAATATCCGACGATGTGACGCTGGACGATTTGATTCGAAAAATAGATTTAAATGTATTTGAAGGATTTTCATTGACGAATGACGAAATGGAGTTAGTAGAGAATTTTTACGTTAAAATGCTTGAAAGCAAGGAGTTTCGTCGATGAAAAAGATTTCTATAGCCGCTACAGCCATTGCTGTACTTGTCATATCAGGATTTGCGATGCGAGACAATGTTGAAAAGGTGCTTGTGTCATCCGACCATTATGTAGCACCTTCCGAAGATGTCATCAACCAGTTTGGACAACTTTCTATTTCGGGATTTGAGTGGATCTCGGAGGACGTCAGTTGGCTGGATGATTCGACCGTGCGCTTTGAAGGTCGCCGCAATGCGGAAGAGAAGCAGTATTATACCTTCAACACATCCACTTTGGAAATTAAGGCATTGGGCACAGCTGGAGCGGAAAAGGGTTTGAGGCTCTATGAGGGCGAGGCGACGGAACTGATGATGGAAAAGGCTCAACTTTCTGTCTTATCTAATGAAGAGCATACAGCAATTGCAACGAGCGAAGCCTTTTTTGAAGGCGATGACATCCTTGTTTCCGGGAATGAAGACAAGGTGGGTTATTTTAATCGAGCTGATCAACTCTTGGTGAACTATGATGTTTCCAGTCATAAAAAAACGTCTATCAATTTGCCGTTTGAAAAAGTGGCATCCTTGAAAGACGTAGGGATGCGATTTTCATATGACGGTGGATTTCTGACGTTGGAAGCTGACGGAGAAAGTATAAGTGATAAACGTTTTTTTATCCTTGGAGCGGATTCGGGCAAGTACTACGGCAAAGATATCAAGGGGATTGTACCTCGCTTTTCACCGAATTCCAAGTTGGTTGCTTTTATCTATAATGGCGAAATGGACGACAATGGCTATGGTGGTAAAGTGGGCGTTTTTGTGCTCAAGCATAAAAAAATAATTTATTTGGATAGCTTGTTGCCAAGCGAAAAAATTTGTCCGGTGCTTTCTTGGGCGGAGGATTCAAATGCTATTTATGGTGTTACAACCGGTGAAACTGCGGACTATATGTTCAATAAATTTGACGTGGTGACAGGCACACGCAGTGGCTTGGTGTTTAAGGGCGTGGATTATGATCAAGTCATATCTGAGATTGTCATTAATCAGGGTATAGCGTACATTTTATTCGAAAAAGGTACGTTATGCATTCTCAATACCGAGAATGGCCGATACAGCCTTCAAGATGGCTTACTACATTTCGCAGACGGATCGCGTATGAAAAAACTGAATTCAGGAGATTACCTCGTCTTTACGGACAGTGAATTGCATTATTTGACCAATGATGGTTATCGATTGCTTTGTTCATATCAGGCATCTGTGAAAGGCGTCTATCTGTCACCAAATGAGAATTCGGTTTGTTTACTTCTGGAAAATCATGACACAGCCTATCTTCAAGTGGTGGAAGTGGCAAGTGAATCGTAGCGGTACAATTCTTGTAGTGGTAAATATATACCTTGTTACATAGATACAATCTATGCTACTATTAGGATAGCAAAAGGGGAGATGACTATGTTTACTACAAGAAGTATTGTTGCTGCAGGCCTAATGGCTGCGTTGGTGACGGTAGGTACAATGTTGATACAAATACCTGTGGGCATTTCTGGCTATGTGCATTTAGGCGATTCGATGGTTTATTTTGCAGGGGTCATTTTTGGACCTGTCATCGGTGGCTTGGCAGCTGCGATAGGATCGTTTTTAGCGGATATGCTTTCTGGTTATGCGGTGTATGCAATACCGACATTCATCATTAAAGGTTTGGATGCGGTTGTGATTGCACTGGTTTATAAATTGTTGTCAGGTGGCAGTGCGTCTTCGACACGTAAGATAACAGCCTATACGATTGCATTTTTATGCGGTACACTGTTGATGGCGAGCGGTTATTTTCTATTTGAAACCTTCATGTACGGCATGGAAGGTGCGATTGTAGCTGTGATTCCTAACCTGTTCCAAGGTGCAGTTGGCGGCGTGATCAGTATTCCGTTTTTTCTCTTATTTTCAAAATCGAATGCCATTCATGCGCTAGAGCAGCGTTAAGTATAAACAGAATAAAGACAATAGAGATGTCCGATGG
>JAFGTX010000253.1 GCA_016938815.1 Clostridia bacterium
AATTTTTATTGATAAATGAAAAAAAGATAAAAAAAATTCATATTCGTTCAAAAACATACATAAGGCATTTTTAAAATTCGAATTATTTTAACAATAAATAAAATAGAGGCTCGAAAGCCTCTATTTAACTACTCTTCACTCATTAAAATCAAATTGTCGATAAATCGTTTTACCGAAATCTTGCCTCCTGTCTTTCGCTTACCTCGGATATAATCCATTTCCGCTTTTACATTCTCAAAATCGTAAATTGAATTTGAATAGCGCATGAATGTTTCGTTCATGTAATCCTCGATTCCAACATTGGCGATATTGATAAGACCTTTATTAATGGCCCGTCTGAGACGCTGCTCCATCGCTTTAGGATTGTCGGAAAGCTTTTCACAGATATCACGAACCTTGAAATCAAATGACTTTATATTATTGCGAAGCATATACTCGCAAATCTTAACGACATCCTCCGACCCTTTTTCCCCCATAATACCCAGCTTGCTAAAAACGTGCCTAATGTTGTACAGCTGATCCTTTTGTGTCGTACCATTATTGCCACCAGCTGACACAAACATCTCCTCAATAATTTTAAATTTTTTCTCCATTTTGATGGTGTCTGCCAACTTTTGAATGACATTTGTCACTTCGATCTTATTGATTGGCTTATTAATAAAAAACTCTATCCCAGCACTATAGGCCTTTGAAATCAAATTTTTAGTCGTAATTTGCGAAATCATTATGAATTTAATTTCTTCATTTTTTGACTTGATTTCACTCACCAGCATACTACCGTCTTTCTGAGGCATGAGCATATCTACCAGAACGATGTTCGGCTTCTTAATCAGTATTTCGTTGATACACTCCGTACTGTCTGTGGAATAGCCAATAACATCACCTAATCTCTGCTCTTCTATAATATTTTCAAGAATTTTGATAACCATCAAGTCATCATCTACTAAGTAAAATTTCATCATTATACCTCCATGGTTTTACCTGGAATAACTAGTTCAATACGCGTCCCCTTGTCCACGATGGACGCCACGTTAATTTTTCCTTTGAATGTTTGTTCCACAATATCTTTTACTAGAGTCAATCCAAGCCCTCTATAAATATCTCCTGTCACGCGATTGAATTTGGTAGAATAGCCTGAATCAAATATATAAGGCAAATCCTTTTCTTTGATGCCTTTACCATTATCGACAATGGTAAACAAATGATCCTGCTCAATGATAATATGATTAACGTCAATGCGCCCGTAGCTTTTCTCATCCATCGCCTCGATAGCATTGGCTACAAGGTTTCTAAGAATCGACATCAGCATGTAATGCTGCTTTACAAGCACATCATCTCTCGAATTGAAAAATATGTCAATTTGTCGGTTCGTCAATTCCAGTTCTCTTGACATACTGGTTTCAAGTAAGGAAAAGAGTTCATGCAAGCTCATATAGTTGTATTCTAATGTCGTTTGGCTGATTTGTTCAATACCAGAAACAACACGGTAATAATTCTTTTTGATCTCATGGACATCCTTGGCTATTTGAAGCGCTAACTCTCTATCCCTATGGTCCTCTTCCGTCAGGTTTTCAAAAAGGGTATAGGCATCTCCCATAACCGCTTCAATAGACTCCATATTGCTTTTCATAAAGTACAGCTCGCCTTTTAAATCTGAAATGAACGTTAAGAGATTTCTGTAGCGTTCCTCATGTTCTTCTCGACTAAGTAGACGTTTGTACGCCTTGAAAATCAATATAACAACAATTGCTACCAAAGATCGAATACAAGCAACCACCAAAAGCGTATTAAGCAAGTGAACGCTTTCACTGCCGATAACACCTAATCTTGAAAACAACTCCATGGTATTGGCAGAAAAATCGGCAATTAAAATGGTCAAAAACCAAAAAGTTAAGCTCTTATCATCTCGTCTCGTAAACATGCAATAGAATACAAGACCATAGACAAGGTCAAAAATCATAATGTAAGCATCATTAATCAAACCATACGAAAAACTTCCCATCGAAGCGTAAGTCAAGACACCACGGAACAGCAAACCTACTGTTCCAACAAAGAATGCCGTAATCAATGGGTTGATTTTTCTATTGAAATAATAGATGATTGGCAAAAGAATCACCGATACCGATATCCTAAAGCCATCACCTAAAAAATTCAAATATACTTCTGAAGCCAAGGCATCAATCAATGCAATCAGCAACATTTTTCTGATGTTTCTCATGTCCGCCCCTATCTAAATACAGGTTGTTGATTCTCAAACTTTTCAATAACTGCCAATGAAAAAAGATCATAGCCGGAATTCACAAGTTTTTCGCCACCCAGCTGGAATGCCTTCTCAATGACAATACCAATACCCGCAGCCTTTGCACCAGCTTTTTCAACGATTGAAATCAAACCTTCAGCCGCTTTACCGTTAGCTAGAAAATCATCTATAATCAACACATTTTCCCCAGCTGAAAGGTATTTTTTTGAAACCTTCACTTTATAAGTCTTACCTTTTGTAAAGGAATACACATCCGCATCATAAGTCTCTAAATCCAAATTCTTCGATTCGGTTTTCTTGGCAAATACAACCGGAACGTCGAAATATTTGCCTGCAAAGCATGCTACAGCAATACCAGATGCTTCTATAGTAAGAATTTTATCAATATTTTTCCCCTTAAAATAGTTGTAAAATTCTTTCCCCATGTCATCCAGTAAACCCACGTCAATCTGATGATTTAAAAAGGAATCCACCTTTAAGATATCCTCACCAGATACCGTACCGTCACTCTTAATTCTTTCTATAAGTTTCTCCATAACCTCAACCTTTATCCTTTAATAAAAATATGTATCACACCTTCTAATGCTACACTATAATCAGTTTTTCGTCCAGTAGCTTGCACTTCCATAAATTGCTAATCTAGCATTCTTTCGTATATTCCTTTATAATATAAGAAAACCCACCGGAGGCAACTATGATCGATAAGGTATTTTTGAATTTATATAATCTCTTAGATGGCGACCAAGGAGCCGTTAAGGAAATTTCACGTGACTTCTACAATCAGCTACAAGAGGATTTGCCACGTATACTGAACTACATTCATGGCAAGCAATATGCAGATGCAAAAAAAATCGCACACAAATTGAAAGGTTCTGTCATGAATTTTGATTTGCCAGAAATGATCGAGTCTTTTATCACCCTTGAGCAATTACTCGCCTCTGAAAATGCAGAAGAAGCTATTCGATTTTATTATCACATCGAATCTCAAATTAAATCTTTTCATGATCTCATGATCGACCTATAATAATCTATAACATATAACAAGGAAGCCCAAATGGGCTTCCTTAAAAAATACATTCTAGATATATTTTTCTACAATAACCTTGAGACTGCTTAAGTTGATAGGTTTCGACAAAAAGTCATTCATGCCTGCCGCCAGACATTCCTTTCTATGCTCCACCATGGCATTGGCCGTCATCGCAATAATCGGTGTATCGATGCCTAAATTCCGAATTTCCCTAGATGCTTCTATGCCATTCATGATCGGCATCTGAACATCCATAAAAACAATGTCGAAGTTGAACTCTTTTATCCGCTCCACAGCCTCCGCACCGTTGGTCGCAACCTGAACAACGACATCCAGTTTTTCGAAAATTTTCAAAGCCACTTTGATATTGATGGCATTATCCTCTACCAGAAGCACTTTTCTAGAATGAGATTCAAAAGCCTCGTTGTTTTCAACTTCGTTTAAGACTGCTTCTTCAACCTTTGAGTAATAGCGTTCAAGCACCGATTTCAAATAAGTCTGTTTTAAAGGCATCACCATATATTCCACATCGTAGCGTTTGCAGGATTTAATCAACTCGTTATCCAACGAGGACAGCATGATCATTATCAAACTAGGTTGATTGCCATATGCAAAACGAATGCGCTTAATATATTCAATCGTCTCGACTTCCTTGCCACAGCCGTTAAATAGCACAATATCATATTGTTCTTCATCCTTGGTAAAGGCTTCAATCAGCCGCATGCCGTCTTCCAAATCCGTGATATACTTGCTGTCTATAGACCAATCCGTTAAGAGACTGCTTGCAATGATGGCATTTTGACGATCTGAATCAATGACCAGTGCAGACAATTGATATTCTTCAAATGCATTGCCTACAAATTCCGTCTCTTCTTCAATCTGAACATCAAAAGTAGCATGGAACACACTGCCCTTATGATTGGAATTGATGATCGTATTCGGACTCACCGCCCAAACCGTTCCCCCCATCATTTCAGCCAACCGCCTCGAAATCGTCGTCCCCAAACCTGTACCACCGTATTTTCTAGTAATGGTACCATCTTCCTGAGTAAAGGAATCAAAGATTGAGGCAATACGATCTTCCGATATGCCAATCCCCGTATCCGCAACGTACATGTGTAGTTTTATATTATCTTCAAAGATTTCATCCACGTCGATGGATAGCAATACCTTGCCCTCATTCGTGAATTTGATGGCATTCTCCACTAAATTGGTCATGATCTGGCAAATACGTGTCGGATCACCTATCAAATTGTCTATGACGTGAGGCTTGATATCACAAACCAACTCTATGTTTTTCTGAGACGCTTTTATATTGAACTGGTCAAAAGTGGACTCAATGGTCTCACGCAATGAAAAAGGAATGTTTTCAATTTGTATTTTACCGAATTCAATTTTTGAAATATCCAATATGTCATTGATGATCACCAGTAGATTGCTCGCTGATTTCTTGATAATTTTTACAAACTCACTTTGCTCTGCTGCCAAATCCGTCTCCAGCAATATTTCAGAAGACGCGATTATGCCATTCATAGGGGTTCTGATTTCGTGGGTGATATTGGCTATAAATTCACTCTTGGATTTGTAAGCATCTTCCGCCATTTGACGCGCCTTCTCCAAATGACTGACATCCACAAAGATATCCATTTCCGTTTCCTTGCCATGTAGATTCACTTTAACGCGATTCATCAAAATCGGAATCGCCTTGTCACCTACCAATAGCCTATAAGTCGGTTCATCCCCTTCATTCACATCATCTAACATCAGATAATCCGTCCATTTTTTCCCCTTAAGACTTTCTTGAGGCAAATCAAAAAAACCCAAGGCAAAATGGTTGACCCGCTTAATCACCTTCTGATCGTCATACATGACGATACCAACCGGCATACTGTCGATGATGAAATCCGTGTTTGATTCCGATATTTGCAACTGTTTGTTGACACTACGCTCATTACTCAGCATATTGATGAAAATCAGGATAATCAACATCATGATAAAGACAAAAGCAATCACAATAACCTGCATACGATTGCTGATTTCAGAAACCAAGTCCTCCTTGTCCAGTGAGGTGCCAATGACATAATGATGCTTGGCGAAGTCCAGTGGATAGAATGCCGTCAGAACATCGACTTCCTTACCGAATTCGAGTGTGGAATCATAAATGTCAATCAAGCCCTCATCAACCGTTTTGATGACATGATTGACATCCGGCAAAATCAAGTCCTCTTCATCACACGCACCATCAGAATAGGACAAGCAGATTGCTGTATGTTCCTTGTCAATATACCAAGTCCACATACGACTGCCATAGTAATAATCCTTTGAAATCTGAGAAAGGAACTTCCTGATGTTCAATTCATAATAGACCCTGTACTCCACGACATTGTCCACTTTAATCGGCATGACGTAATAAGCATGTCTACCGTCATCATAAAGAATGGCGTCATTAGCCTTTGCCGCTGGTAAGTTTTCATTGATCACCACTTTTTTGAGATGATTCATCCCTTCCAATGATAATTCTATTTGCTTGTCATCACCAGCAACCACCACGCGGGTTAATATATTTTCATAGTTGGCCAGCATCATACGCACTTCACTCTGCTGCTCTACTGAAAAATACGGATTTCTATAGAATTCATCAAAGGTATGTGACGAAGCATAAAATTCTATGTTATCGACGAATCTCAAGAATTCCACCTCTGTAGATTTCCCCAAGTTATTGATCGAACTAAACATTATGGACTTTGAAGATTGTATCAAATCGTTATAGACAAAATAACTGTTAATGCCTATAAAGCCAATTACCATTATTAAAAAAAATACGATTAATATTTTATCGATGTTCTTTTTATTCATCATCTGTCACACCTTACTCCGTATTAATATGAATCAAATATAGACCGTAGTCTTCAACCGGAACAGCACAGTACCGCCGCTCTTTACCATCAAAGGAAATCATACCTCTGTATACATGTTCCTCATTTATTTGCTGCCACATTTCTCGAAAACCTTTGATCTTACTATTGCTTAAATTGTAATCGTCCGGTAAGAGAATGGTATTGTCGACACCGTAATAATATTTGTGTTCATTTAAGACTTTGATACCCGCCTGCTGATACATGTCTTCAGATAAGGTGACCACATAGCCATCCTCGTTGACAACCAGCGTGCCGTTGATCGTAATCAACATATCCTCCAATACATTTACAGATAAGTCAACACCAAAGACGCCTATCAATTCACCTTCAAAAACAACCGGCCTGATCATGGATACCACCCAACCATTGCCCGCTGGATCAATATACGGTGTACTGATGAAGCGCGTCTTTTCCATATTTTCATAGGCGTTACTCATAAAATTGTAATCTGCTAAATTGACATTCGGTACGACAAGACCCCTAATATCCACCCCCGGATACAATCTGCTGAAAGATTGAAGATCGTTGTAGTAAACCTGCTTCACCAAAGCATATTTTTTCAAGATATTTTTAAAATACGGTTCTAAACTCTCCGTAGCCATTAGATTCTTTTGCACATCTTCATCAATAGGTACATAGCCCGTTGCGAATCCTGTAGATTTTTCCGGGTCAAAGATATTTTGATAAACACCGGTAGCATCAAAAAAATATGCGGATTGATTGATGGTTTCAAGTACATGTTCCCTCACATCTGTATCTCGAAGCGCGCTCAATTTATCCGCACCCTCAGAAACAGTCTGATCAAGTGTTGACATCGCCCTATGAAAGGACGAAGCCGTCGCCTCAATCGCTGTTCTCGTCTCGCAAGTCTCTTCATTTTGTTCTTGGTCAATCATAACAAAACCAAAAAATATGACAAAAGCAACCCCCAATATTAATAAAGGTCTCCACATCTGCATGTTTTCACCACCTGTTATGTATATTCTACACCATTTGCCCCTATTCCTATCATATTATCTCGCATTTCAAAAAATAAAACAGAAAAACACCCTCAAAGAGGGTGTTTAGACTATTTCATATCTTTTCTGTTCACTTTTAATCCCGGGAAAAGGGATTCAAATTCCACATAAGCTTGACCAATATCGTTCGCTACTGTTCTTATTTCGTCCTGTGCATGCTCTTCCGTTCTTAAAGTGATAAATCTAGCCGTACCTTGTAGATTTCCAAAGAATGTGGCTTTTCTCATGTTCGCATTGATGACAACATATGGCGTCAATGCCACCAAGTTATTTTCAACGAATCGATCATAGAGGGCACATGACTTTTCATAAATCTC
>JAFGTX010000254.1 GCA_016938815.1 Clostridia bacterium
AAACAAAGAGTTTTAGTAACACAAGTTACCTGATTCTATCGATAATTGAAGAGCGCGTCCGGCTGGTGCTGGACGCGCTTTTAGTTTTTGTCTTTTAAAATCTATTTGGTTATATTTAGTTATATTTGGTTAAAGGGATGAGAGTGCTGAAATAAAATCCCTTTTCTTCACAATCACAATGGGATGTCCTTGACTTCTCAGTGCAAGTACCTGGTCGATTTTGCGACCGTAGGGTTCAAAGGCCCATAATAAGGCGCTGTCATCGCAGACAATCAAGTAATTCAGTTCAGGATGCACCCGCGTACAATACGTGCCGCTATGTGCGTTGATTTTTTCAATAAACTGTTTCTTTTCACGTTGAGATAGTTGACCCGTGATGGCAAATTGTTTCCCGTTTACGATGATTTCCGGCTCAATGGCACAAACGGCATTGAGGGAAATGCGATCTTTCAACTGCTTGATATCAGTTTCATCGTAGGAAGACATGTCGCTTGCGCCGACAAATTCGATGAAATAGCGCTCCAGCAATTGTCTTTCCTCAGATGAGATTTGCTTATCCGCGAGAATATTGTTGATGACCCCCACCAATTCGTCATAAGGGTAATAACTCTTCAAATGATGGTTATCCCTTAACCAAGCATTCAGGGAGTGGACTTCCTCATCTCTTATGATTTTATCCGAGAGAATGCCGTGCAAAATTCCCTGCAGACGTTGCAAATCGGAAGCAACCATATCGAAGAGTAGATTGTCGGTTGAAATTTTGTTGCAGAACCACAAGACATCTTGCTTCTCTTCTTCAGTGATAATACCGTCAACCAAGACAGAAGACAGGAGGGGAATCAGTACCGTATAAGGGTAATGCTCTCTAAACACCTCATGGGTGGCAATCCAGTGGTTAATTTCATCAATTTCCTTCTCGTTTATTCTTTTGTCAAAGGCAATCCCTTTGAGAAGACCTTCCAATAAGTGAATGGAATGTTCCAGTTCTTTTTTATCCAAAATCATTTTGCATCCTTTCCTTCAATGACTACTTCAGTTGATCAAATGCAGCAAAGAAATCATCCAGTACAGGCATGATCTTATCGAGTCCGCCGGCTTCATTTGATTCTACATTCATGGGCAATACTGGATCATGTAGTGAAAGTCTAAGCAGCACCCAACCGCTACAACCGTCGATAGACCAGTTAATTCTCACACCTTCATAGTTGTTAGGGACAATAGAGAAACCGTCAGTTGTCTCAGCCAATTTCTCAAAAGCGCTGATGACTTCTTCGCCATAGGCTCTGAAATCTTCAAGGTCGATCTTGTAGCGCACTTCGGTCGCTTCTGCAGGCTCCTTCAGTGTACTGATTAAATCGAATAGCGTTTTATTTTCTGTTTTCAATTTTGACATGGCAATGAGAATGGTTGTGACCGTATAAGCGCCGTCGTCAAGGAAGTAGTTTTCCATCATAGCACCATGCCCGGATGTTTCCATGGCAAGGGGTGAAACCGTGCCTGCTTCATTTAGTCGAATAGACTCGTTGATGACGTTTTTATAACCGCGCTTGAAACGGTGGTGTACACCACCAAGGCTTTCGATAAATGCTGACAGACCATCAGAGGTTACAGAATCTGTGACGATGGTCGCTTTTGGTGTCGCTTCAAGAACAATAGCACTCATAAGTGCAATTAAACGATTACGGTTGATGATTTCACCAGAGCCATCGACAATCGCTGCGCGGTCGACATCTGTATCAAAGATGATACCTAGGTCTGCCTTTTGTGCAAGGGTTGCTTTTTGGATGGCTGCCATGGCGTCCGGATCTTCAGGGTTTGGAATATGATTTGGGAAATAGCCGTCCGGATTCAAGAACTGGCTGCCTGTGATATCGGCGCCAAGAGGTGCCAAGACCTTGTCGGCGAAGAAACCACCTGCACCGTTACCTGCATCAACGATAATATTGAGGCCGTGTAGTGGTTGATCAAAGTGCGTTGGGTGGTTGACACCCTCTCTGATCTTTTGCACTAGGAAGGCGCTGTAACGGTCTATCAGTGGATAAGTTGAAAGCGTGCCTTCTTTAGCGTTGGTTGGTGCTTGTTCAGCATGAAGGGCAATCGCATTTTCTAGAATCTCCTTGATGTCTTTTTTATCTAGGCCACCTTCTTCTGTGAAAAATTTGAAGCCATTTCGATTAAAAGGCAAATGGCTGGCTGTAATCATGACGCCAGCAGTGGTTTTTATTTCTTCAAAAAGAGTGGACATGAATAAAGACGGTGTAGAAGCGATTCCGCAGTCAATGGCATGAGCGCCTGACGCTATCACACCTGTCGCTGCGTTTTTCAGTAGGGACTCTCCGGTGCATCTGGAATCGCGGCCAAAAGCGACTGATATATTCTCTGGGCTTATCTGTTTATGATCTTCCAACCATTTAATGAAGCCTTTGGCGATGTACGTGGCTTCAACCTCTGTCAGTGTAACCGCTTCGCCCTCTATGCCTTCCATGGCAACGCCTCTGATATCAGAGCCGTTTTGTAATTTCAACCAGTGTTTCATGTATAGCCTCCTAAGTATTCATAAATAATAACAATTATATCAATAATAACGATATTAATGCAATTTTAAAAGTGATTTGGCGGGACTACTATGGAAAAATGAACAATGATGTGGTAATATCTACATGAGGGTATTGTTAATAAATAAACAAAAAATTATTCTAGGGAGGTCGTCACGTGAGCAGCACTATTTTAAGTTTCGTCTTACTGATCCTAGGCTTAGTCATCGGCTTTTTCTTTGGACGAAATCAAGCAACGAGTAACAGCAAGCTTGCCCGAGGCTTAAAAGAAGTTGTTAAGGGAAATTACGCCTACAATTTCAAGAAGCAATTGGGTACAAAGGGTGAATTGGGAGACATTGCAAGCGATTTGGACAAGATACTGATTGCGGTCAACGGTATGATTGCGAAAATGAAAGTATCCGGTGAACAAAATGCCTATGAAAGTGGGCGTGTTTTCGAACAAATCGATGTGAATAATCAAGTGTCTAACAACATCAATTCGGCTGTTGAAAAAATCGCTTATGGCAGCACCGAACAAAAAGAGCACATTGACAATATCCAACAAAACACTGAAAAGATGGCAAATTTGGCTATGTCGGTCCAAGAAAAGTGCGAGAACAACCATGATTTGGCGCGAGGCATCAACATCAGCATCACAGAGGTTAATCAGTATGTAGAGCGTTTATTCCAAGGCATCGAGACATCGGGGGATGTGGCAAAAACATCTGCTGAAAAAATCCATCAATTGAAAACACGCATCGAAGAAATTTCGAATTTTATCACGGTGGTAACGAGTATTTCAGAGCAGACTAATCTATTAGCATTGAATGCCTCTATCGAATCTGCTCGAGCGGGCGAAGCTGGAAGAGGCTTTGCAGTTGTTGCAGAGGAAGTTAGAAAATTGGCAGAAGAATCAAAAGGCGCTTCTGAAGGCATTGTTAAAATCGTTCAAGAATTGATGAGCGAAGCGGATCAAGTTGTGGAGCAAATCGATGACAACAGCAAAACCGTTACTAGTAATTTAGATATGGCAGGTGAGGTCAAGGCCTTGATTCAGTCAACCACCGAACGGATTGTGGATATGGAAGGCGATATTGCAACGATTCGTGAAATTACTCAAGAACAATCTAAAGAAGCGGAAATAATCGCCAAGTCCGTTGAAGGGGTTGCAAAACTTTCCAACAGTATCGCTTCTGAGAGTCAGGAAGTCTATGCAGCGTGCGAAGAGCAATCTGCAAGCCTAGAAGAAATGATGGGTTCTTGTGAGATTCTGTCTAAATCGTCTGCAGAATCACTTAATAAGGTGAAAGAATTCTCTAGTGGTATTGTGATGGGGCAAGAAGCCAATAGCCGTGTAAGAGCGCTTTTGGAAAAATTGTCGTCTGCTGCGAAAATGTCGGAAATAACCGGTATGGTACTTTCTGATCATAAACAGGTTATTGAGAAATTGATTCGTGAGCATAAAGGTTTTTCTGTCGTGTACTCCGCAAATCAGGCAACGGATAACCTTCATTACATCAACTTGGATTTAACGATGGATACGGTTGCTTTCAGAGAATGGTACAGCCAGCCTATGAAGACGAAGAAAAATTATATTTCAGAAATATATGTGCCGCTTGGTTCGGACAGTCCTTGTGTGACGATTTCCGTGCCAATCATCAGAGCTCATGACGTCGTGGGTGTCTTAGGGGCGGACATTAATTTGGCTGATATTGAATAGAACATATGATATAATATGGAGGGTATCTTTTCTTAGGATAAGATACCCTTTTCGTATAAATAAAGGAATAAACAGTGATTGAGTGTGAAATGATGACAATAAAGCGATGGTTGGATAAACCATATAATAATCTAAATGATGCCTTAAGGCAAAAATTCGGGAAGAAGATCATCAAATTATCAGTAGATGGCGGTTTTTCTTGTCCCAATCGGGACGGCCGAGTTGGCATTGGAGGCTGTCTATTCTGTACGGAGCAGGGTTCTGGGGAGTTTTCCGGGGATTGCCGATTGAATATTACGGCACAGCTGGAGCAGCAGATTGAGCTTTTGCGGGATAAGTGGCCCGAAGCGGAATATATCGCTTATTTTCAGAGTTTTTCCAACACTTATGGCGATTTGGACTATATGGAGCGTCAGTTTAGGGCGGCCATGACTTATCCGGGCGTCGTGGGTCTAGCTATTGCGACTCGGGTAGATTGTATCGGCGAAGAGGTATTGAAGCTGCTGACCACATTGAGTCAAGAAACCTATATCTGGGTGGAGATGGGCTTGCAGAGTGTTTATGCACACCACCACAAATTGCTGAATACTGGCTATACGCCTGACCAATTCTCTGAGGCAACCATCAGACTGGCCGAAAGAGGCATTGATGTGGTCGGGCATATCATTCTTGGCTTACCGGATACGCCCGAAACGGTTCTGGATGACACGGTGGATTTTCTTAATCGTCTGCCGCTGGCAGGCGTGAAGCTGCATATGCTGAACGTACTCAGAGGTACGGCGTTGGCGGCACTTTACGCGTCAAAACCTTTTGAGCTCCTTTCTATGGAGCACTATCTAGAGCAGGTGCGTTACATCATCGAGCGCTTGAGGCCGGATATAGTTGTTCACCGGGTTACAGGCGACGGTGCGAAAGCCTTGCTGATCGAACCCACGTGGATTTTAAACAAGCGTCACGTTTTAAATACATTGCTGAAGGCATTCAGTGCCCATGAAAGTTATCAGGGAAAATATTTTAGGTAATTGGAGGTAAAGATGAAGAAAATTTGTTGGTTGATTTTTTTGGTGGTGATGATGTCTTGCGTTTCTTTTGGGGAAGCTGAGACGGTTGTAAACGCTGTTGTTCCGGAGACATTGTTTGTCAATCAGGTGAACAATGTGCTATTTTCTGTAGAGGAACCTGTGATCTACCAAGAAGGTCAATACTATTTGCCGATTTCACCGCAGTTCTTGAGTGATTTAGGAATTTTACCTGTATGGCAAGAAGATGGTCGTGGATTGACACTGAGCGGGGAGACACGTTCTTTACGCAATGTGGAGATGGTGAAGGAAGACCCATATCTGGTGGATTATAAGCGTACCATCAAGGTCGTTGCATGTGATCCGATTGCCGTTCATGTAGACGTCAACGGTGTAACATTGGATACGGAAGCTCTATTCAGAGATCCGGCATCTGAAATCTGGTATATTCCTCTGAATGTTGAACTGGTAAATGCCATGGACTGGGAATATTATGATCTAGGTAATTATGGACAATTTTTATATTTCTATGATTTTACAGAGAAGGATCAACAAGCCTTTCTTGAGTATCAGAAGAAAATGAATGCTATGGCAAAATATATGACCATCATCAACAAGAAATTGGATATCGAACGTGCAGCTTATTATGTACAACTGGTACAGAAGACCAGTCAAAAATACGATGTTGAGGACATTTGGATTCTTGCTATCATGTGGCAGGAGAGCTGGTATGATGAGAAGTGTACCTATCTCAATGCAATGGGCATGATGCAGATGCTCAAGAGCACTGGGAGAACCATGGGTGTGACAGGGGATCAGTTGCTGGATCCGGCCATCAATATTGAGGTTTGCGTCAAATATCTGACGAGAGATAGGGAACATTATAACGGCGATTTGGAAAAAGCGATCCTTGCTTATAACCAAGGCTCCGTAAGAGTGGATCGTGGCACCCATAAAACGTGGTATTACGAGGAAGTGCACGAGAAATATGGTAAGATCGACGCCTTCATCCAAGATAAGGTGGCGAGTCTGTAATGGCGATTGTAGTGCGCAGAATGAAAGCGGAAGCAGAGGAAATCGCAGCCGTGATTGCTGTTGATAAAGTGACTTTTGATGATTGTCCCTACTCAGCGGAAGAAGTTTTAGGACGGCTGGATTTTGACCGCTACCCGATGTTCGTTGCCGAATCAGAGGGTGATATTATAGGATTCGTAGCTTTCATGAAGGTTCAAACCCTACATTACAAGGGTTTGTGGATCGACTTGATTGCAGTGCGACCAGAGCATCAGGGTAAAGGTATCGGGAAAGCCCTTATAAAGGCTGGCCAAGTCTTAGCAGAATCAGAGCAGGTGGATTTTCAAAGTGCGCTTGTAAGAGCGGACAACCGACCTTCCAGTCATGCCTTTGAGCATGAGGGTTACACTTGGGAACATCCTTTCAGACTATATATTAAATCATAAAAACAAGCCACAGGGCAATTTGCTCTGTGGCTTTCTTATATTCATCGGCTTAGGCCAAGCTGTACAAATAAACATATAGAAGTAGTAGAAAAGCACTGATTCCAATGTTTATAATGAGGCTGGCATTTCTAGGTTTGTTATTCTGACGTGCAATGAAGATACCATAAGCGCAGAATGCAATTTGAATCAAGCACACGATGGCAAGCAGGTTCAAATAAAGTTCATTCCAGGTCGAGTCTCGCAGATAGCCCCAAAATTTGTCCAAGCCGTTTTGTTTTTCTGGCCGTGCTCTTAGGAAGAGGCCGAGTATGATGATGGTAATCCCCCAAGAGAAGGGTGGAATGTAATCTTTGGCACTCATTTGAATTTCACCAAATTCAAGACTGCCTTCATGATGAACGAAATTTTTGTTCAAGCCGGATTCGTCCATGTTTTTTCGAACCATATCCGATTGCTGCTGGAAAATATAGTGGGTGATCTTGGATTTGTCTTTTTCGTTGATATCGACAAAGCGGAAGCGCAAATCACTTTTGTAGTGGCTATCTTGAGATGGTGATGAAAAAACGACTTCAGATCGAAGACTCATGATGCCATCTTCGATTGGAAGATGGATAATGCAAATATCGCCATCTGGAATCTTTTTATTGCAAATGCCTCGAACGCCAGTGGCACTGATGTTTTTAGTCAACATCTCATAACGTTGACCATCATGTATGAATTCCACTTTTTTTACAATTGAAAATCTAAAGTACTCACGCCGTTGCACTTTTTTTGGTGACGAGGTCAATTCAAGGGAAAGTGTATTGAACTTTCCGGCATGATGACGATCGGAAACTCTACAGGTGACGGAGTAAGCGTCATCTGAAGTACTGCCACTTACAGAAAAAATGATTTTAATCACAGTGCCCTTTTGAATAGGCACAACACGACCCTGTTTCATTGGCGCAGTGATGGTCACGATACCATCTTTAAATGGCTTGTCGATGACCACGTGATACTTGTCGATTTGTTTGTTGTCAACTTGTGACGGTACTTCAAGTTCCAGTAGTGCACCAGTTACCAATTGTTCGTTTAGTGTCATAATAACCAACTCCCACGTTATTTCTTGATGACGGTGACATCAGGTGTTAACTTGTAGATATTGTCTTTTCTCTCCACGATGATATCGGTATGCACTTTCAAGAAAGCGTCTTTTCGGATATTTTCGAGCAGTTCCTGAGTTGGATTGATCGCAATGGGATAGCCCACTTGTGAGAGCATAGACAAGTCACCGTTCGTGTCGCCATAAGCATAGCTTACCGAAAGGTCTATATTATATTTATCGACCAAATCCTTGATTGCTTTATCCTTACTTTCGCTATCCCACATCTGAATGATGGTTCCGGTAAAATGTCCGGTTTCATCGGTGATGTATTTGGTGCCCCTGTAATCGGTGGCTTCATATTTGGCAGCCATTTTTCTGACCAAAAATTCTGGACTTCCTGAAATGAAGAAGACCTTGTGTCCCTGGCTGTGATGCCAGCTGATTTGATCTCTAGTGTAGGCATAAACAGAATCCCCTTTCAAGTTAATCACTTGATCAGCGATAAATTCTATTTCACTCATGTTGATCCCCTTAAGTGAGTTGATATAGAGCTCCGCGAGCTCTAACATATAGTCGTCATAATCGCCACGACGCTTTTTCCACATTTCATAGGTCAACTTAACATGTGAGTGCCATAGGTTTGGATCGAACACCTCATATTTGACCAATTTTTTAAAATGCTCAATCATAAGGGAATCTCTGTATAGTGTCCCGTCAATATCAAAGAATGCTCCAATTGCCATGGTAATCCCCTCCTTTTTTTCCTTTTTATAAATCGTTTAGATTTTACTCTTTGTGGTATATATATATTATAAATGATAACATAAAAATCTTAAAGGTAGTAAAGGGGTGATGTTATGAGTTCATTAATGTTATTTACGATTGCACTGTTGATTACGGCACTCCTTGGCTATGTGATTGAGACGCTTAAGATTAGACTTGTAAAACATCGCCTGCACGTAATGAATACCATACTCAAACGTGAATTAGAAGAAATCATGAAATCAGAAACAGAATTGAATGTTTTTCTAATCGATTACATTCGCTCGATGATTAAAAGCAACTATTTGAAACGCAATATTATTGACAGCTATGAAATTTACAAGATGGACAATCATCGTATTCACGTCAAGTTCCTTAAAGGCACTGTGACAGATGAAATTGAATTCTCTTTTATGAAAGGCCAATTAACACTTAACGACGAAAGTATTATCAATGAAGATGAAATTTGGGAGGAATAGTGTTTAAGTTATCAAAAAGGGGGTAATATTATAATAACCATTAATGGTTTTTATATAAGTAAATATTGGGACGCTCCATTGGGCATCGGCCCGAAAACAGATCTTAAGAAATAAAGCGCAAGGAAATTAAGAAACGTGAAATGTTGTTAAGTTGACAAATAACAAATGTTGACAGGAGGAATGGTTATCGAAAAAGATAGTATAAATACAATTGAATATGTAATTTCTAAGTGTGCTGATATTTACTGAGAAGGCTTCAACGAGTAATCATAGTTGAAGCCTTCTAAATTTTTTGTCAAGCTTGATGTTTATTCATCACATTGATAAATTCACTAGTGATTCTTGCGGTGATCCCCCAAATAATCCGATGCTCGTATTCGAAGAAATAAACGTGATAATCGCTTTGATTCCAGTTGTAATTTCTACCATTTTGTATTTTTTCAAATGGAAAATCATCGGGAACGACGACCTGCGAATAAATGGTGTGTTTTTCCGGTTTTACGTGAAGCAGGTATTCCAGAGGAACAGTGAAGAGTTCCTGCACTTCATCGGGATTAGGGTTTAAGTCTTCGAAGGGTGTATTTATAAAAGCGACATATGGAAAAACCATAATGTTGTGAGGAATTGTAATTGGAATGAGGCTATGGATCATCTCGATGGCATCAGCGGGTAGTCGAAGTTCTTCCATTGTTTCTCGAAAAGCGGCTTTTTGAATAGGTTCATCTTTTTCAACCTTACCACCAGGAAAGCAAATTTCATTAGGCTGACGACGCAGGGTTTCGGCTCGGACTTCGAATAGCAGGTGATAAGCACCATCTCTTTTAATCAACGGAATGGTGATGGCATAAAGCTTAGCGTCTGCCGTTGTACAGCTGTGTGTTTCTAGCGCTTCAACAATATCTGTTTTTTTCATAAGACCTCCGTAGGATTACTATATTAGTTATTCCCATTATATGCTAAAATGGGAGTTGAAGAAAAGGGGGATATGCATGAAAAAATTTCTAAATTATTACAAACCACATATGAAGCTCTTCCTATTAGATATGGTTGCAGCATTTACGCTATCAGCGATTGACCTGATTTTTCCTGTTTTTTCAAGAACGATTATTGATGATTTCATACCGAATAATAAAATTACCCAGCTGTTCCATTTTGCGGGTATTATTTTTTTATTGTACATAGTACGAATGGCATGCAACTACATCATGGGTTATTGGGGACATGTGATGGGAGCGCGCATTGAACACGATATGCGACGAGATCTTTTCTCTCATGTTCAAAATTTACCCTTCAAATTTTTTGACAATACAAAAACTGGCAAGTTGATGTCGCGCATCATCAATGACTTGAACGAGATGTCCGAACTGGCTCATCATGGACCGGAAGACCTCTTCATTTCTGTGTTGATGATCGGCGGTAGTTTGGCGATTATGTTTACGATCAACGGAACGTTAGCTATGGTTGTGATGGCATTGGTCGTGGCGATGATCGTGTTCACCATCAACACGAGACTCTATATGGTGCGTACCTTTAGACGTGTCCGCAAAGGGATGGCCGATATCAATGCTCGGGTTGAAACCAGTCTTTCAGGCGTGCGGCTTTCAAAATCCTTTGCTAATGAAGATTATGAAATCGATCGATTTGCAGAAAGCAACGGTCTTTTCAGAAATGCGAAAAACGATTCCTTTAGGGCCATAGGTATTTTTACGGCCGGTAACCATTTCCTAGCTGATCTTCTCAACGTGGTGGTCATCACCATCGGCGGTTATTACGTTTACTTGGGGAAATTGACTTATGGTGATTTGATGGCATTTGTGTTATACACGGCCTTTTTCTTGAGACCGATACGACGTTTGATTCAGTTTATCCAGCAGTACCAGTCGGGTATGAGTGGCTATGAACGCTTTTGCGAGCTGATGGACACGATGCCTGAGATCGAGGATGCACCGGATGCTGAAACTATTGAAGACGTTCAGGGGCGTATTGAATTTAAAGGTGTTTCCTTCAAATACGAGGCAGACTTGGATGACGTTTTGCACGATTTTGACCTAGATATCGAACCGGGCAAAACCGTAGCACTTGTCGGACCTTCCGGCGTTGGCAAAACGACGATTGCCAATTTGATTCCGAGGTTCTATGAAGTGTCTGGTGGCAGTATCGTCGTAGATGGTGTCGATATCAGAAGGGTGACCCAGCAATCACTGAGAAAAAATATAGGCATCGTGCAGCAGGACGTTTTCATCTTCTTCGGCTCTATCGGTGAAAATATTGCCTATGGTAAGCCGGGCGCGACGGATGAGGAAATTATTCAGGCGGCCAAACATGCTAATATTCATGATTTCATAGAATCTCTGGATGAAGGCTATGAGACCATCGTAGGTGAACGCGGAGTAAAATTATCCGGTGGGCAAAAGCAGCGTATTGCTATTGCGCGGGTATTTTTGAAAAATCCGCCGATTTTAATCCTTGACGAAGCGACGTCTGCACTGGATAATCAAAATGAGCTGGCTATTCAAAAGTCCATTGAGGAATTATCGGAAAATAGGACGACGATTGTGATTGCTCACAGATTGTCTACCATCAAGAATGCAGATGAAATTCTTGTGCTAGACGACGGCGGGGTGGCGGAACGCGGTAGCCACGATGTGCTAATCGGGCAGAACGGGCTATACGCATCCTTGTATCATGCCCAGTTCAGGGGATTAATTCCTGACATGGTGACAGGACGTTAGGAAGTAGGGTGACAAATGGCTAAGAATCGGCAGAGCGATAAAATAAAAAAATTAGATGTGGTCCTAGTGCTCTTTTATCTGCTGATCAGTTTGGCAGGTGCTGCCTTTTTTACGTGGGATGGCCTGACGGTCCATTCTCAGCGGCAAGAAGTGATAGTTTCTGTCAAAAATGAGGAATATGTGAGAATCGGGTTACCGGTTTCAGAAAGAAAAGAAATTGTCGTCGATACGGACTTAGGGCATAATGTCATTGTGATCGAAGGCGACCAAGTATATATGACCGAGTCTGATTGTAAAGATCAGATTTGCGTGCGTCAAGGCGCTATTTTGGCGTCAAATCAAATGATTGTATGTTTACCTCACAAAGTGGTGGTAGAGATCAAAGGCGTTGAAAATCTGGAAGTAGATCAAATCGCTCAGTAGGGCGTGAAAGGTGGCGTGGGCATGTTTACAACTGCAAATTTGCTATTATATTTTGGTATCATGGTGGCTAAAATCGTTGAAGTGTCATTGATGACAGTGAGGGTTGTCCTAGTGACCAAAGGCGAAAAGGTCGTTGGAGCGATTATTGGTTTTTTTGAAGTCATGCTATGGATCAATATTGTCAGTTTGGCCATGGATGGTATCAAAGAGGACCCTGCTAAGGCTGTGTTTTATGCACTTGGATTTGCCCTAGGAAATTACTTTGGTATTGGTCTTGAAGCATGGCTTGGCATTGGGGTTGCAGAAGTTCAAGCTATCGTAAAAGAGGAAGCAGGCGATGAACTGGTTGCCTGCCTTAGAGAAGAAGGTTACGCAGTGACCGTGGTCAAGGGTGAAGGCAGAACCAGCATTCGCGATGTCCTGTTCCTATTTGTCAAAAGAAAACGCATTAAGCATGTTGTAGACATCATCAAGGATATGGTGCCGGAATCTGTCATTACGGTTTCAGAAGCCAAGCCTGTTTACGGCGGTTTTGGGCTCATTAGAAAATAAGTCTTTCTATATAAGAACGTTCGTTCTATAATATAGATGGTGACGATTATGAAAAGAAAGATATTACATGTGGATATGGACGCGTTTTTTGCGTCTGTAGAACAAGTGGACCATCCGGAGCTTAAAGGGAAACCCATTATCGTAGGGGGTTCCAGTGAACGCGGTGTCGTAGCGACTTGCAGTTACGAAGCGCGGGTTTTTGGCGTTCACAGTGCGATGAGCAGCCAAGTGGCCAAGCGCTTATGTCCCCATGCCATTTTTATCAGAGGGAACCATCACCGATACAGTGAGGTATCCCATCAAATTTTTGAAATCATTGAAAGCATGACAACGACGGTTGAAAAAGTCTCGATAGATGAAGCCTACCTGGATGTTAGTGATTTGTATCAATCGCCGCATTATATTGCGAAAAAGATCAAATCGGCGGTTTACGAAGCCACAGGATTAACCGTTAGCGTTGGCATTTCATACAATAAGTTTTTGGCCAAACTGGCGTCAGATTGGCAAAAACCAGATGGCCTCTTTGAAATAAAAGAGGAGGACGTGGAGACCTTATTGGATGGGCTACCCATCATTAAGGTACACGGTTTGGGAAAGAAATCCGTGGCGCGATTAAACCGAATAGGAATCTATACCGTGAAGGATTTGAAAAAATATTCCGTTGAGGATTTGAGCAATTTTCTAGGTGAGCAATGGGCTGAGGAAATTTACAAGCGTATCCGCGGCATTGATCCAAGGCCGGTGGGCCATGTAGGGAGTAGAAAGTCCTTTGGCAGGGAAACGACACTAAAGGTGGATACCACAGATAGAGACTATCTTGAAGGCTTGCTTTTTGAATTTCTAGATGAAGTCGTGGCACAACTGAAGAAAAAAGAACGTCTAGCACGTACCGTTACAATCAAAGTCAAATATGAAGATTTTGAATCGATTACCCGAAGTCACTCCATGGAAACTTATACGGATGACAAAAGCAGGCTTGCAGAAACGATGCAGCTGGTATTCAGTAAGATGGCACTAAAGAGGAAAGTACGTCTCATCGGCGTATCACTCTCCAATGTCATCGAAGGTGACGCAGTTCAGATGAGTTTATTTGACTTATACTCATAAAGTATTTTATAATGTGAAGTGCTGAGTTGAGGATAAGGTGAAAAAATGAGTAGATTATTGAGAGAAAAAAAAGTTATTACTATAAACGAGACCCTTTCTTTTGGAGAGAAACCGGTTATGATTGCAGGACCATGTACAATCGAGTCCTATGAACAGTTTTACGAAACGGCCAAGGGCTTAAAGGCTATTGGGGTTGACGTCTTGCGTGGCGGTGCCTTCAAACCAAGAACGAGTCCCTATGCATTTCAGGGCTTAGGAGAAGAAGGGCTTGAGATCATGAGTCGCGTTGGGCGTGAACTGAACATCCCAGTGGTTTCTGAACTGATGGATGAAACCAATCTGGCCATGTTTGAAAACTATGTCGACATTTTGCAGGTCGGCTCTAGAAACATGTACAATTATGCCTTGCTTAAAGTTGTTGGTAGGACACAAAAACCGGTGATTTTAAAGCGCGGCATGAGCGCGACCATTCACGAGTGGATTATGGCTGCGGAATACATCGCATCTCACGGAAACCACAACATCATTCTGTGTGAAAGAGGGATCCGTACCTTTGATAATTATACGAGAAATACATTGGATTTAACGGCAGTACCGATTATGAAAGCGGAAACAGGCTTGCCGGTCATCGTTGATCCAAGTCATGGCACCGGCCGTCGGGAATTGATTTTACCGATGTCGAAAGCCGCGCTGGCATGTGGTGCGGACGGCCTCATGGTGGAAGTCCATTACAAACCGGAAGAAGCCCTTTGTGATGGTGATCAGTCCTTGGATTTGGATATGTATCGAGAATTTTATAGAGAAGTGATGTCAAAATAGTCATGCATGATGCAATTGCAAATAAAACACCAACCTTATGGGTTGGTGTTTTTTATTGCGTCAAGTACCGAAACGGATGGTAGCTTGAGTTCGTTGCCGGGATAGATTAAATTAGCCGACGCCAATAGATTGTAGCTGGCGATCGCGTTGACGTACTCTGCCGTGCCATAAGTAGCGATACAAATTTTGGTTAAGGTATCACCGGGCTTAATCCTATAGCTTGTGGCTGAATCATCGACAATCGGTGCCTTGATCACAGTTTTTTCTGGAATGGCCACTTCCCTTGTTTCACGTCCGATCATCAAATGATCTTTGGGTACGTTTGTTGTTTGCAATTGTGCATCCCCGTTTTGTGCAATGGCATAGCTGCCAATCACATCTATGGAAGAGGGGCGTGATAGGAAATTACTATCTATGTAACGGTAAACGTAGAACAAGATGGCCACCAGCAGCGCAAGCTTGACCAAAGGTTGCAACCTTTGTTTTAAGGCGGCAAGCCATTTTTTGAGTCTTACCATGAAGCCATCGCGTTTGGACGCGCGCAGCTCTTTGACGGCATAGGCGACATCGGCAAGGGATGAATAAAGGTTGTATCGGCATTTGTCGCGTATGACAGTGAGTTCGGGTTTTAGTGCAGGCGATAAGTAGCTGGCAAAGAGGTCTATGACATCGCCTAAATAATGATGGGTAAAGAGATCCTCTTCAGCGCAGAGTGCCAACATTTCACTATAAAAAATAAAATTGACTTCGACATGTTCATCAGCTGTAATGACGATGTTGCTGACATCAAATACAATAGGGAGCGTACTTGGGGAGGACTGTACGTAGGAAGTACCCGTGATGATGAGCTCTTCGAGCATTTTTAGTAGAAGGTAATCGTTGATGAGATGATTTTCTAAATAATGACTGAGACCTACGCCTTCAAAATAGCGGAATCCAATAAACAATTTATCGTGATAGGAGAAGAAAAAACCGCGTTCATCGAGGGTGTAACTAGATAGAGCGACGATGTTTTCTTCGGTAATTAGCTTTTGAATATAAGGCGTGGTTTCGCAGAGTTCGTTCAAAAGATATTTCTGTCCACTTGTCTGATCAAGAACCACAAGGGCGTTGACATGATCTGATTCATAAAGATAATTTTTGACTTCAAATTGATAGTGATCGCTAAAAATATCCTGCAACATGGTTGACCTCCCATATTTATTTATAAAAAATGATTATTATTTTTTTAAAAAGTGTATAAGTTAATGTGAGTGAATATTTTGTAAATTCCCATTTGCCACATCATTATACCACAAACTATTTTATACATACCACATAACATGGAAAAGATTCAGAATATTCAAAATCTCACAAAATATCGGAAAGATATTATTGTAAGCAAATCAAATTACAGTAAATCAATATTATTTTATGAAGGGAGGTAGATTCTAACATAAGGTTAGAGTCGGATGTTATGGCGGAATATTTGTCACCTGGAGTTTATGTTGAAGAGTTTGAAAGCGGACCGCGACCAATGGAAGGGGTTAGTACAAGTACAGCGGGCTTTATCGGTTTAGCGCAAAAAGGTCCTGTCATGGGGCAACCGGTACTGGTTACTAATTTCTCTGATTTTTATCGGAAATTTGGTGGCTATCTATCAGAAGTTGAGTGGGGGGAATATAGACACTTGGCTTATTCGGTAGAGCAGTTTTTTATTAATGGCGGTGCGAGATGTTACATAATGAGAGTTGCGCCGAGCGATGCAAAAATTGCTTCTAATGGTGCATTGGAAAGTGGCAAGGTACTTGCTTTCTCTGCGAAAGATCCTGGTGAATGGGGGAATAGTGTATCCATCAAATGTGTGCCTTCATCAAAAGTGAAGACCCAAATTTACAACATGATGGAAACTGAATCAGGAAAGAAATATGAGTTAAAATCGGTTGCAGGATTAACTGTAGGCGATGTTGTTAAATTTACGAATGGTAAGGATGAAATTTACAACCGGATCACCAAGATCAATGATAAGGTTGTGGAATTTGAAAATGATTTTGATGGCAACGTGATTGACCAAGGTTTGTTGCCTAAGAAGACCTTATCGACCTGTGATTTCGACGTAGAAGTCAAATATGGCGATAAAGTGGAATCATATGAGTTCCTTTCCCTCAATAAGGCGAGTGCAAACTTTGTAGAGAAGAAGCTAGGCAAGTCAGAGCTGGTTGATGTTGTAGCGACACTATCTGACGAAATAAAGGCGCCATGTGAAGAGATCGCCGGTGCAGCGGTTGAAGATGTGACCATCGAGTTGATCGGTGGTGTAAATGGCTCTTTTTCTAAGTTATCAGCAGGTGATTTCATCGGAACAGATAAGGGGCCTTCTATGAGAACCGGTCTTCAGTCCTTTATAGAGAATGAAACAGTTAGTATCATGGCGATGCCAGGTATTGTTGATCTCAATGCTCAATTGGCACTTGTGGCTCATTGTGAAAATACAGGTAGCCGATTTGCTATTTTGGACGTACCAAAAGACAAGAAAACCGTAGCGGATATTAAAACCCATCGTGATGTATTCGATTCTGAGTATGCGGCGATGTACCATCCTTGGATTCATACATTTGACCATTTGGACAAGAAAAATATTGCGATTCCACCTTCGGGAGCGATTGCAGGCATTTATGCCAGAACAGATCAAGAACGCGGTGTTTTCAAGGCGCCAGCTAATGAAAACGTAAGAAGTGTCACAAAACTTGAATGCAATTACAACGAAGGCGAGCAAGACATCCTTAACCCAATCGGCGTCAACCTGATTAGGAATTTCCCTGGTCAAGGTATCAAGGTCTGGGGCGCAAGAACCTTATCGAGCAACAACCTGTGGAAATATGTCAACGTTAGACGTCTCTTTATTTTCTTGGAAGAGTCGATCAAAGCGAACACAGACTGGGTTGTATTTGAACCGAATGATGAAATGCTGTGGGTTCGAGTCAAGAGAACGATTGAAGTATTCTTAGATGGCGTTTGGAGAAGCGGTGCACTTGCTGGAAGTAGCTCTAGTGAAGCATTCTACGTCAATATCGGCAGAACGACTATGTCGGCAGATGACATTGCCAATGGCCGTTTGATTTGTGAAATCGGTGTGGCACCTGTGAAACCGGCAGAGTTTGTCATCTTCAGAATTACTCAAAAAACGAGCGAATAAGATTAGAATAGCAAGTCGTAAAGGGCACTGAAAAGAAAAGGAGTGATATAAATGCCAACGAAAGCATTTCGATTTAAATTGGAAATAGAAGGTTTAGAAGCAGGTAGTTTTGCTGAAATTTCAGGATTGGATGCCACCTTCGATGTCATCGAACATAGAAATGGGGATGATACGCTCATTACCCCACACAAAGATCCGGGCTTGATTAAATACGGCAACATTACCTTAAAGGCTGTGGTTACAGACAGTATGGTTTTGTACGAATGGCTTGACGATATCCGAGAAGGTAATGTCAGCAAAAAAACAGTGACCATCACCATTTTGGATGATACAGGTGCAGATGATGCCTCATGGCAACTACGGGATGCATGGCCGGTGAAATATACAGCGGCATCTCTTAATTCAACGTCTTCTGAATTGGCGTTTGAAACCATTGAGATGGCGCATATCGGCATTACAAGAGAATCATAACCAACAGGATATAGGTATAGGGAGCTGAAACTCCCTATGCCTATTTAATAGATTGAGCAAGTTATTATAGCTAATAGGAGATGGAAGCAATGTTCAAAACCGTATATGAATTTGAATTACCAAGAGGCTATGTCGATAAGGAAGGTACCTTGCACAAGACGGGTAAAATGCGCCTCGCTACGGCAGCCGATGAAATATTGCCGATGAACGATCCTAAGGTCAAGCAAAACCAAAGCTATTTGACGATCATACTCTTGGCCAGAGTCATCGAAGAGCTGGGCACGGTACACTCCGTGGATACCAAAGTCATAGAGCGACTGTTTACGGCGGATTTGGCCTATCTGCAGGATATGTATCAACGGATCAATAGTGTGGATACGCCAACTTTGACGACGGTATGTCCTAAATGTGGCGAAAAATTTGGTGCACCGCTGGATTTTTTTCAACTAAACTTCTCAGACCATCAATAGATAAGATTTACGAAGAAATGGCTTTTATTGGTTATTACTTTCATTGGCCTCATGATCAGATCATGAATATGGAGCACCGAGAACGTCGACGCTGGTGTGAAGAAATTTCTGAAATCAACAGAAAAGCCAATGGAGATGCTGAGAAGACGACTATATTTGATATCAAGTAAGAAGTAGGTGAGTGAGTCATGAGTTTTTTGAATCCTATATCAAAACGTGCGGTGCCATCGTGTCGATTTGTTGTGCTTTACTCAGGTGTGGTACCCGTAGGATATAACAAAATCTCTAATATAAAACATGAAACCGCATACGACACCATCGTCCAAGGAGGGCAGAATGGATCGCCGGTTTATCTGATAAAACCTCAGGACCAGGCGCAGACCATTACCTTTTCACAAAGTACGGGCGTGATTTCTCTAGATATCAGTGGCGATATACTCGGTGCAGTGATTCGAAGTCCGGTGCCGACCTTGATTTTTGTACGACGTATGAATGGGGATTTCGCAAAGGTGTACGCCATATTGAATCCGCTGAAGGTAAAAGATGAGTGGAGTGACTTGGACGCGCATTCCAATTCTGAATTTATGGTGGATAAGACTTTTGTTCACGAGGGCCTTGTCGAAATACCAATGGCAGGTGCTCTGATCAATATGGTTAAAAACTGGTTCAGTTAAAGGTGACCTATGAGAAGGATAAAAACATTACAACCCCAAATGCACAGCCTATTCCACCAAAGGATCATGTCGAAATACCAAATGGGACATGCCTACGAAAAAGGTGCCAATCTCTTATACAAACTGGAGCAAAGCGGATTACTCCTGAGCATACAGCTTAAACAGTTGGTAAGTTTGTTAAATGATGTTTACTACATACAAAAGGGTAGTCTTGACCATGTAACGACGGTCGAAATAATTAAAATGGAGATGAATAACCAGTTTAAGACCCTTGTAGAGCGTATTATGGAAAATAGATTTGAGACGTCAAAAACATGTATTGAACCGCTTTTAGCCATCAATAATGTCTTTGATTTATCAGAAGCGCTGCTGGTTCAAAGCAAGACTTCGATCTTGAACGAATTGGTCAACCACGTTGCGGTGACTAAAAATCATGCCCATACGCTGAATAAAGGTTTTTGGATCAAGGAATACCTTTCTATGAATCATCTTAGGATGGCATTTCAAGAGTCCTTATTTCAAACCTTGATTAAAAATCAACTCTTAGATAGTGAGGTGCTGGAGAGCCGTCAGCAAAGAAGAGAAATTGATGGGCTCTTGAGAGAAAAGATGACACTTCTCAGCCGTGAACATGCGGATGAAATGCTGACGCAGGCCTTTAAGGAAACGCGGTCTTATCTCTTGGGAATCTCATTGGAAAATACATCTTATGAAAGTCATAGTATGGATCGTGAAACAGAACATATCCATAGAGAGGTCAAAGACGAAACCTTTAGTGCCATTGCACAATTGACGGCTTATGAGGTATTCAGAGAACAGTATACCGCAACCTGTGATAGAGCGATTAAAACTCTTAGCCACAAGATGACGGCTTTACGGGATGAAGTGGTACAAACCCATCTTTTGGAGCGAGAAGATGGCTTTCATGAGAAAATGTATCAAATACAGCAAAAGTATCAAGAGACGATTCAAGAAGTCGCGTTCTTTAGAACGGCTATGTATGACTTGTACCGCTGGATGTCTCAGGAAATCGACACCTTGGTTCAAGAAGAAAGTCATACGATGGCCTATCAGAGACTGTTGGAACAATATGAAGCGGATATTATTCAAAGGGCTATAAAGGAAATGACCACTCTGGAAAGTAAGATAGAGCATCTTTACGATGATAGGTACAGTTTCGAAGCATCTTATCATCAGACTTTGGAAAAATTTGATTGCGTCAAAAATTTTGTCGAGACTTTGCATCATATGACATCGAAAGAGCGTTCAGAAGTCGTTTTTACCGAAGTGATTGTAGATGCGCTGCGCACCGTGGACCAGCATAGTCAAGAAAATATCCTGTTGGCCTTTGACCAAGTTTTGAGGGACTATTTGAATGCGTCTGGCGACGTTGCAGTGACGTCAAGGGCAACGCTTTTTAACGAGACCGTGGAAAGGGTCAGCCTTACGTCGTTCGTTGAAATGTTTTCGACGGTGAGTGGCAGACTACACGAGAGAGAACAGACAGACCATTCGATTGTGGACACTTTGCACCAAATGGAAACGGTACATCGTTTGACCTGTGACAAGAGCGCATGGCAGTCATACAGCGTGACCGACAGCTTGTCTGAAAATTTTTTAACCCGCTTATGGCAGGTATATTCCGGCTTGGATCAAACCATATATGAACGACTGAAATTGATAGAACCTTTTGAAACGTTGACTTTGGCTTCCTTTGATACCCTGTGTAGGCATCTGGACCAATACGGCTACGAGGAAGTAGAAGCCGCTAGGAAGCTTGTTTTCAAGAATGCATCAGAATTGGATTTTGCGACTTGGTTGAAACATTTTGATGAGACCTATCAAAGGATTGAACAAGATATCCTAGAAGGCATTTACGAACAGGCGCCATTCCACAGCATGGAAAAAGAGACTTTTGAGAGCTGGGTGCGGTATTTAAAAACTCATCATTATGAGGTTCAAGAAAAAACGACAAGGGATGAAACCCATGTATTGGACAACGGTACTCTATCTACTGACAAGCTGAGTGTGGAAACCTATTATGAGACACAGTTGAAGCGGATGGCAGAAGAAGTGCTAGCAGATTTTCACAGTGGGTCAGAATGGGTGTTACATAATGAAATCACCAAGACCTGGTTGGGAAGGTATCTCACCATGGTGACTGAGGCATCGCTTCAAACAACATTGCATGAACGCATTTTGTCAGATACACGGCATGTGGTGGAGCAGTTGATTTATGAGACGAAGGCCCAGACGCTGACCAAGGAGATGGCAACGCGCATACAACAAATCATGGGCACCGATGTTGAGCGGATTCAACCGGTTCAAGGTGAAGCATATGGGGCGTCTGTGAGTTATATCCAACAGCTAGAACACATCAAACGTATAGAACAGATTATTCGGACTGAATCCAACACGCGCACAAGCCATACGGAGCAAATTCCTCGCGCAGATTATGCAAACCATGCAGAGCATGTAGACTATATAGAACATATAGATCGTATGGAGCAAGCAGAATACATCGAGCGTGTCATAGATGCTGAGCGCTTAGAAAGCCTTGCCTATGAGGAGCAAGTTGAAAAGGTCATTCGTACGGAAAGGAACAGCCTGATACAGGCTGTGTTTGAGACCATGGCACTTGAGGGCGATCCGTCATCAGAATACCGTGATGTCCTTCAATTCTTAAATGAAATGGTGGTTTTGGAATCCAATCAATCCAAAAGAGACCCCTTATGGCGTGAGACCGTGAGTGACCTAAGTGTGAGGGTCAGACTTCAAGAAAGGCAATATCTGAATACGCGCTTAACCCAGCAGGTGTTGGAAGAGGTTCGTGAGGAGCGCGTCAGAGACCTTGTTTTCTTGAGCTCACCTCAATATCAGATGGAAGCCGTAGAAGACAATTTTGTCGATATCGAGCAGGTTGTGACTAGGGAAACCACCCACACGCACGAAATAGCCAGCATCACTCAAATGCAGAAAAGCCAGACAGAGACCATCCATAAGTTAGAGCGGAGGCAAAAGCAACTGGAGGCCTTGCTTGACAAGCAATCACTGGAAAGTTTGTACCGACAAGTTTACAAAAAAATCGAGCGTGAATTGATTACTGAAAAAAGAAGACGCGGCGTTTAGAGGGGTAAGCTATGGCACTATTAGATAATTTTAGAAAAGCAAAAGAGACTTTTGCGAAATCAAAAGCAAAAATACAGGTGTTGGATAGTGAGGGCAAGGTGGATTCCTCTGTAGAAGCCATGGTTTTTCACTACAATCCAGCGGAGTACAAGGTGTCTCGGGGCGCTAATTATACCGAAACTTATTCTAGGGACTCGGCAAAGACGTTGGTCCAGCTGAGTGATGTCAGCATGGGCACCCTGAATTTTTCAGCCGTATTTGATACCTATATGGTGGTATCTCCTATGAAAAAGGACGTTTCGGATGCCTTCAAGGCTTTGGAGAATCTCTTCATACTCAGTGAAGAAAAGCCTGCACCGCCAAAGGTCTTGCTTCAGTATGGGGCCATGAGCTTCGTCGGTTATATCACAGATCTGACCATCGATTATACGATGTTTACGAGAAAGGGTGTGCCGGTAAGGGCGAATGTTGAGATTGAGATGAAACTTCTCAATCCGGATGACGTACTCAATAAAAGCGTATCAGATACGGTTGCAAAGGCAAAGGAAGAGGCGCTAAAAGTGGTATCAGACGCTTCAAACCCTAGGGGGTAGTAGTTATGGCACGATACAATTTTGAAGACTTGAGCAAGAAATATAAGAATTTCTTGGTGCCTTCCTATGAAGTGCTTATAGAAGATAAGAATATTGTAACGGAGCATGAATGCTTCATAACAGGCTTGAGTGTGGATCTATCCTGTGAATACAAGGCAAGCCTCTGCCAATTTCACATAGAGAATATCCTAGAGGCCAAAAAGCAAAATCTCAAAACCGGGCTCTTAAATGATTTGCTCAAGGTGGGGAATAAGGTGTCGGTGTCCCTGGGCTATGGAGAGGAACGACAGCTGGTATTCAAAGGCTACATTTCAACCGTTGAAGTGGTATCAGAACGAACGTATCAACCCTATATCGAGATTGGCTGCTTTGATGGTACCAATGTCTTGATGATTGCCAAGCAGAGCATCAAATACAAAGAAGCGACCAAATATAGCGATGCGGTGACCAAACGTCTAAAAGATTATACCAGCCTGTTTTCAGGCAACGAAGTGACGGAAAGTCATGCCGTTAGCGGAGATATCGTGCAACAGAATGAAACGGATTATGAGTTCATTCGTGGCTTAGGGAAACTCATCGGTTATGAATTGTTCGTTGAAAAGGGAAAGATTTTTTTCAGACCCATTGGCAAGGACCAAGAGGAGCTGATTTTGATTAAAAGCAGCGAACTGCTTCTGGAATACTATCACGAGGTCAATTTGACCGAACAGTACAACAAGGTGGTTGTCAAAGGCCACCACATCGGCAAACCATCGGAAGAGATTTTGGCAGAAGCGCTGAAATCCAAGGAGATTGGCTCCGGATCGAAGAAACCGGGGGATATTACGAAAATTATCAACGATAAGAACATCAAGGAAATTTACTTTCCAAAGGCAGGTAGTAAGGAAGAGGCTCAAAAGATTGCGGATGCCCAACTGCTGCAGCTTTCCATGAATTTCGTCAAAGCAAAATTGACGATGACCGGTTTACCGGAAATGTTGCCGGGTTATTTCATATCGGTCGAGGCGGATGTACAGACCGATCAGCACAAGTTTTACGTGACCAATGTCATTCATGACATATCCAAAGAAAGATATGAGACGAGAATAATAGCAAAGGCGAATAGACTATGAGTATGTTTGATGAATTGCTTTCAAATGACCTTAAAAAAGACAATAAGATATTCGGCGTTATGTCGGGACTTGTAACGGACAACAACGATCCGGACAAGAAAAACAGGGTCAAGGTCCAGTTGTTCTCCAAAATTAACGACAAGACGGAAACGGGATTCATACCAGTGGCGATGCCTATGGTAGGCAAAGAGTTCGGTATCTTCTTCATGCCTGAAATCGGGGATGAAGTGTTGGTGGCCTTTGAAAATGGCGATATCGAAAAGGGTTATGTCATCGGTGGTCTCTACAATGATACAAAAAAGGCACCTGTGACGGTGGAAGAAGGCAAGAACGATGTTAAGAAAATAAAGACCCGTACCAATAACGAGATGACCTTGAGCGACAAGGAAAATGAACAGTTTATAGAAATAAAAACGGAAAAAGGCTATAAGGTGTTGATTGATGACTCCAAGGATCAATTGACCATTCAGGATAAAGAAGGAAAGAATAAGGTGGCCTTTAGCATGGCAAATGGCCAAATTGAAGTCGAAGCCGAGAAAAAGATCGTTCTGAAAGCAGGACAGAGCAGCATCATTTTAAGCGATGGCAAAATTGAAATTGAAGCTTCAAATTCCATCCGTCTCAAGGCGGCACAGGTAATGGTAGAAGCTTCAAGCAGTGCCAGTGTTTCCTCTTCAGGCATGATGGAAGTTAAATCGGATAAGGTTGTCAATATCAAAGGGGCAACCGTCAAGATCAATTAGGAGTGGGCTTATGAAAGATATTGCATTTCCACCGATGTATGACCGAAAAACGAAAAGCTTGATGCTTCAGGACTACGACGGCAGCGTAAGGCAATCCATAAAAATCATCATTTTCACCCAAAGAGGCGAGCGGATCGGGAATCCTAGCTTTGGTACGGATTTGGCGCGCTTTATGTTTGAACCCATCGACAGTTTTCTGATCAGCGATATGGAAAACGAATTGCGAAGAAGCATTACGCGTTATGAGTCTCGTATCAAAGAACTGGATGTCTTGGTGGAAGAAGGGGAGGCCTTTGGCAGTCTGGTGGTGACGGTTGCGTATATCAACAAGGAAGAGGCCCGTGAAGAGTGGTTTTCATTGGATATAGATTTATCCAGCGGTGTTTTATAAAAAGGGGGCGTAGCGATGTATCTCGATAAAATAAAATATCTCGTAAAAGCTTATGCGCCGGAAATCGATATTGCTTCCGAAGAGAAAAACGCTGCTTACGGCATCTCTGTCGCGATGTCTGATATGTTCGAGGACACGGCTAAGAAGTTGGATGAAGTCAATCGCCTCTATCGGTATGAATTGGTGAAACTGCTGGGTGTCGACAGACAGGAAGGCGGGGCGGCAGAGGGTATCGTCGCCATCACGATGAAGCCGGAATTAGAAACTTTATTACATATTCGAAAAGGAACGGAATTATACTGCAATAACGGAAACGGCAGTGTCATCTATACCGTTAAATTCGATACGACCATCAAACATAATTGCCTGAAAAGGGTGGTTTTTTCCGATGCGCCTGAAGACAAAGTGGCCTTTCTATTTCCTGATGAGCATCAAAAGATGTTTTTCTTTGATGCGGATATTCCAACCATTCCAAGACGCATGACTTTCAGACAGCCGGCGTTTTTCATAAAAGGCATGACGCCGTATTTTTCCTTGACGATCAACTGTGAAGATATCGAGACGTGGCTTACCTTGCTTTCCGATGCAGATAAAGCCCAGTGGTACTACGTCGAAGGATCGATGAAGCAAGCAATTAAGCCGCATCTGATGGCGCAGACGCTTTGCTTTGAATTACCGGGTGAAGTCAGTCGTAAAGATTTGGCTAACGGGTCATTAACATCTAGAGAGACAGAGGATATCCCTTATATTTATGTTGACCTCTACAATCTAGGTGGTCTTAGTGCGTTCCTTTATGAGGGTGTTTTTTTCGGTGGCCATCATCAACTCCAACCCAATCGGCTGATTGCAAAAGATTTGGAGGTATTAGGCGATGGTGATTTTATGTTTGGAGAAACCTATTCGATTTATGATAGCTTTTACATTGGCAGTACGACGTGTTTTTCTAAAAAGGGTGCCATGGGCTCTGTTAGCTTTGATGTCGAATATAAGCGGGTTTTTCGTGAAGAGTACGTCTCTGAAAGCCAAGTGAATTACAAATTTGTCATGAGAGACGAGGAATTTGAAACAGAAGACGCCGTGGACATTGAAATTGAAGAAGTGATTTGGGAATATTTCAACGGCAACAGTTGGAAACGGCTCTTATTCAATAGAGAGGATGAGTTGATTTTCAAGCAGAGAAAATCCAAGGTGCAAGTATCCTTTGTCATTCCTGAGGATATGGCGCGTGTTTTTGTCAACGGTGAAGAACGGCACTATGTCCGCTGTAGGATTCATAAAATCAGCAATTACGCCCATCTCAGCGGTCACTTCATAACACCGGTCGTTAGCAATGTCGAAGTGGCATATGACTATGGGGTGGACTTCGAAGGCATCAGACCCATGCGTGCAGAGCTTGAAATTTTCGACCGTTACAGCAGCGTATGCTATAGCGGTTCCAAAAATAGAGTAGAATTCCAAAGAGAACGCGATGACACCATGGCGATCTATATTGGGTTTGAGGAGGCCCTAGCCATTGGTGCCAATACCCTCTACTTCGATGTAGAAAACCCCTCCGGTTATTCGGACGTATTGGATTTTAGCGTACTTTATGATTACCATGGTGATGACTTCGTGGATTTGAGGGTGCTGGACAATACGGATAACTTGGCAACCAGTGGTCTCATCATTCTCTTCTTGGAGGATGATATGAAGCGGAAAACCTTGTTTGGTCAATCCTGTTACTGGATTAAAATTACCAAGCGGTGTCAAAGCAGAAATGCCACACCGATTCTGGTGAATCGGATTATTCCAAATGCAGTTTCCGTTGTTCAAAAAGAAAAGAAACCCTCCTTGTACTTTAAAAATTATGAACCAATCCTCAATCAGACCTTTGAACTGCCAGACAAGCATATTTTTGAAACCGAAGTTTTTGTCAACGAGAGAGGCTATTTGAGTACAGACGATTATAAACACTTAAGCTACCGTGGTGATCTTAAGAACCGATACGATTCCAAGGGGAGAATTCTTGAAGAGTGGGTGCGCTGGAAGGCCGTTAGAAATTTCGACAACTGCGGGCCTTATGACAGGGTCTACAGGGTAGACAGCAACAACGGCATTCTGCATTTTGGTGATAATCGCCATGGCAGGATTTTACCGACGCAAAGAGAAGACGTGGTTGAAGTGAGCTATAGCATTTCAAATGGTGCCAGTGGCAATCTTGAAAGCGGGATGCGACTGACGACGGTAGAATCCATACCGAGTGTCAGTGAGATTATGTCAGTGACATCGATTCAGGGTGGCATGGCCATCGAAACGGATCAACAATTGATAGATCGGGGCATGGAATTTTTTGCACACCGAGACAGGATGGTCAGCATCAGGGATATTGAAACGATTGCCAAAACCAAAGTACCTCAAATTTTGGATGCCAAATGCAATCGACATTCAGATGGGCTTTCCATTGTCCTTATGCCAATGGCGACCTCTTATGATGATTTTCACTTCAAAATTATCGATTATAAAGTCAAGCAATTGCTTAAGGCCTATATGGGGGCAGAATATGTACCCATCCGCATTTTAAGGGCAAAGGAACTTTTTATAGATGTTAAGGCAAAATTGTTCATCGATGATGCCATTGCCGGCCAACATCTTGTATTTGAAATTAAGGAACGATTGAAAGACATGATCGAAGCAAAAAATGAGC